>JAURNJ010000072.1 GCA_030830245.1 Novosphingobium sp.
GCCGCGAAATGGCAGCTTGTTCCGTTTCATGACTGGCGCGCTCACCGCCGTTTGAACAGGATTTGATGAGTAAGAAGCTTAACGTGGCCAGCGGCATTGCCGTGGCCGCGGCATTGTTGACTGCGGTTGTTTCCACCAATGGGTCCAATGCGCGCGCCGAAGCGGTCGAGCCGGTCCTGGTTCCTCAAGTATCCGCCATCCAGTCTGTCGCCGAACCGGTGATGCAGACTCTCCCCGAAGTCATCGACACGATCGTTCCGGTCCCTGCTGAGCGGGCTGCGACCCTCGCCGAACATGTCAAGGCGCAGCAGCGCGAAGGCATGCTCGATCGCGAGATGCAGTGCCTTGCCGGGGCCATCTATTTCGAAGCACGCGGTGAAACGCTGGCTGGACAGCTCGCTGTCGGTCGCGTTGTTGTCGAGCGCAGCAAGTCGGGCCGTTTTCCGGCAAGCTACTGTGGGGTGGTATTCCAGCGTTCGCAGTTCTCCTTCGTGCGGGGCCAATCGATGCCTTCGATCGCCGAAGGATCCGCTGCCTGGCAAAATGCCAAGGCAATCGCGCGTATCGCCGATGCGGGCAGCTGGGAAAGCCCTGCCGAAGGCGCGCTTTTCTTCCATGCCAGCCATGTCGAACCAGGTTGGCGATTGAAGCGCCTCGCGCGGGTCGACAACCACGTATTCTATCGCTGAGATCGACGCCTGGAGCGGACTTCCGATCAATCGGCATCAGACGTGGCGAAAAGCCCGCGCAGCGCGTGACCGTCGCTATTCCGCTCGGGTCAGCCTGATCGGAACACGCTTCAGGCCCGCACTTCGACCCACATAGGGGCGTGGTCGCTGGCTTTTTCGCGTCCCCTGTAAGCCTTATCGACGCCGCAGTTGGCCAGTCTATCCACCAGTTCCGGGCTCAGCAGGGCGTGGTCGATGCGAAAGCCGTGATCGCGCTGCCAGGCCCCGGCCTGGTAGTCCCAATAGGTCCACACGCCACCGCGCGGATTATGCAGATCGATTGCGTCGACCCACCCATCGTGCAGGAGCCGCGCATAGGCGTCGCGCGTTTCGGGCTGCATCAGGGCATCGTCTGCCATCGCCGCCAGCGACCAGACGTCCTTGTCCTCCGGGATGGCGTTGAAATCGCCGAGCACTACGGCAGGCACTTCCTCAGCTGCGATCTCGGTCATGCGGCGGCGCAGACGTTCCATCCAGCGCAGCTTGTAATCGAACTTGGGGCCGGGCCGGGGATTTCCGTTGGGAAGGTATATGCACGCGATGCGCAGCCCGAACACGTCTGCTTCGATATAGCGCGAATGCTCGTCTTCCGGCTCACCATCAAGGCCGCGCTTCACTTCAACCGGCTGTTCGCCATTGGCGAGGATGGCGACGCCGTTGAAGCCCTTCTGCCCGTGCCAGATGGCCTTGTAGCCGATGGCTTCAAAGTCAGCGGCGGGGAAACCTTCGTCCTGCGTCTTGATTTCCTGGAGACAGGCAACGGCAGGCCGGGTTTCCTCCAGCCACTCGATCAGCCGCGGCAAGCGCGCCTTGATGCCATTGATGTTGAAGGATGCGATCCTGATCAAACCGAAAAGCTCGAACCGCAGCCGCATCCAGCAGCCGCATTGGGATTTTCAACCTTGAACGCGGCACCGCCCAGTGATTCAATATAGTCGACGACGCAACCGGCGACTAGTTCGAGGCTGACCGGGTCGACGACGAGGCGCACACCGTCGGTTTCGGTCACGATATCCTCGCTGTCGGGCGAATCGGCGAGGCCGAACTTGTAGAGAAAGCCCGAACAGCCGCCCCCTTCGACCTCAAGCCGAAGGATTGCCGGTTTGTCCTGTTTGCCGGCAATCAGCGCGATTCGCGCGGCGGCCGAGGGACTGAGAGTAAGGGCTGGCGCATTCATGGACGAAATGTAGGTAGCGACAGGCTTCAGGGCAAGCTGCGCAAATTCCTATGCCGTCTGAATATAGTCACGCAACGCGGTGGCTTCGGACTGGATCTGTTCGATCCGGTATTTGACCAGGTCGCCGATCGACACGAAACCCACCATGCGCCCGGCCTGCATCACCGGGAGGTGGCGGATGCGCCGCCTAGTCATCAGCGAGAGAGCATCGAGCGCGCCGGTGCCGGGTTCGACGGTCACCGCCGGGCTGGTCATCGCATGGCGTAGCCCGAGGGAAAGCGCGACCGGGCCCAGTTCGCGCAGCTTGTAGATCGCGTCGCGCTCGGAGAATATTCCCACGACCGATCCGGCATCGACTACCGGGAGAGCGCCGATACGGTGTTCGGCCAACAGTTCGATGGCCTGTGCGACGGTCTTGCCGGCATCGCAGGTGACGACATCGAACGAGCGGGTTTCGAGAACGCGGGCAATGCTCATCGCCACTCTCCAGCCTGTTGAGACTCGCTATTATGCCACAAAAGGCAAGAGAACTGAAATTGCCTTGCACAGCGCAGGTTCTGGGCCGATGGCGGCTTGGTGATGATTCCTGACAGCCCCCTGGATGATCCCCGCAATTCGGCTTTTGCCTGGGCGCGCTATCGTCGCCTGATGCGCTGGATGGCGCTGGTGACACTGACGATTATCGTGATCGCTGTCGCCCTGCTGTATCGCAGCAATGGCTTCGTTTCGATCCACTTCTACATCGCCACTGTGCTCGGCATCGGTTTTGCCATGTTGCTGACTTCGGCGCTGATGGGCCTCGTGTTCCTTTCGGCCGGAACCGGCCATGACGACGCGATCGTCGATCCGCTCGAAGACGAGAATCGTGACGGGCTCTAGGATTCGGGCGGGGTCAGCCGGTAATCTTCTACCGGCTTTCCGCCGATCAGGTGTTCCTGGATGATCCGCTCCAGCACGGGCGGCGTGCAGCTGTGGTACCAGACATTGTCCGGCCAGACGACGGTGATCGGCCCGGCCATGCAGATGCGAAGGCAATCAGCCTTGGTGCGATAGACACCGCCCTGCTTGTCCAGTTTCAGTTCCTTTAGCCGCGACTTCAGATATTTCCAGGCCTCGGACCCGACCTCGCGCCGGCAACAGGCGGCTTTCTCCGACTCGGCACACAGGAAGATGTGGCGCGTGGCGACATCGCCGCCATAAGCGGCAAATGCCCGGCGTGCGGCGGCCAGATCGGCAGGCTGCGCGGTCACGGCGCGATCAACCAGGGTTCGAGCTGCTCCCGGTAGTGCGGCGGATGCGGTGCGGCGACACCGTCGAGCATGGTGACCATGACTGTTTCGGCATAGGCAACCGCCCGCTCGCCCTGCAAGGCCAATTGCGCGACGGTCTGGCTCGATCGGCCGACTGCGCTCAAGCCGGTGTGGACGATTATCGGCTCCGGGTAGAAGGCCTCGCCAAGGAACTGGACGTTGAGGTTGGCGACGACGATGGTGAATTGCGGTGTGGCCTCAGCCATGCCGCTGACGCGGTGCAGATAGCCCCGCCCCTCCTGCAGGATATCGATTAGCTTGACGTTGTTGAGGTGGCGATTGACGTCGAGGTCGCTGTAACGCAGCCCAACTTCGGTGCGCAGGCGATAGTGTGCCGGATCAAGCAGGTGGGGAGCGGGTCTGGCCAAAATCAAATCCGGGGGCAGGGTTCAGCACTGCCCCTTGTCCTCAGGGGCGCCGGGATGAAATGCGCCGGATTTCGTCCGCCACCATGCGTTCGACCAGCGGCGGAAGGTTCTTGTCGAGCCATTCGGCCAGCGCCGGGCGCAGCAATTCACGTACCAGGCTCTCTATCGAGGTTTCGCCCGAGCGGACGATCTGCGGTCTGGCCCCGGGCTGGGACAGCATCGCCAGTGCGGCCAGCGATTCGCTGATTCCAGCCTGCACCTGATCACCCAGCAGTGGGCGATCCTCTGCCTCGTCGACGGTTTCGTCTTCCTCGACCTCGTCGAGGATGCGCGCATCAGCGCCCAGATCGAGAATGTCGCGCTCCGCCATACCGCGCGTCTCACGCTCGCGCCGAACCTCGGCGGCGCCAGCGCGATTGTCGCTCGCGATCACCTGTTTGATCGATTCGAGGATTTCCTCGACTGACGGTTGCGACGATTGCCTCATGGCCGGATTCCGAACGATTCCTATTACTTCTTGGGAACTTCGCCGTCCTGAACCGCCGTGTCAACGGTTCTCGTGCCCTTCGCCTGTGGCGCGGGATCATCGTCCCAATCGAACCACTTGCCGCGAACACGGTCGTAATTGACTTGCGGATCATAAAGCGTGCCGCCTTCAAGGCCAAGATCGCGCGCCTCCGCGCGGCCCATCGCCGCGAGCAGGGAGAAACCGGCGACATAGGCGTTGCGACGCGCGGTCACCAGCCGCACCTTGGCTGAAAGCAGTTCCTGTTCGGCATCGAGAATGTTGAGGATGGTGCGGTTGCCCACCGTGTTCTCCGCACGAACGCCCTCAAGGCTGAGTTCGGCGGCATCGACCGCGACTTGCGAACTTTCAATCAGTTCCCTTGCCGCCAGCCACGAGGACCACGCAGCGCGGGTCTGGGCAATCACCTCGCGCTCAGCAGCGATCTCAGCTTCCATCGCGGCGCTGGCAAAGGCCTGGGCCTGGCGACGCAGCGCAGCGGGCCTGCCGCCCTGGAACAGAGGCAGCGAGAGCTGTGCGCCGATTTGCGCCGACTTTTCGCTTTGCGCGATATCGCCGCCAATCGCACCGCCAAGCGTGCCGAAATAGTCGTTATAGCCACCTGCGCCGTAGAGGCTGACCCTTGGTAGGCGGCTGGCCCCGGCCTTTGCCACATCGAACCTTGAAGCCTTTGCTTCCTCGCGTGCGGCAATGAGATCGGGATTGTTGTTGAGCGCGATTGCCACTGCATCTTCTGCCGTCGCAGGAAGGTTGGGCAGGGGTGGTGGCGGCTCGAGCGTGCCAGGCGCGGACCCGACAAGCTGGATGTAGCCCTCGCGTGCAGCCGCAAGATTGGCGGATGCGGTGCGCGCATCGCCCTGGGCGAGGGCGAGCCTTGCTTGTGACTGGGCGACGTCGGTGCGGGTAAGGTCGCCGATTTCGAATCGATCGCGGGTTGCCTGCAGGTTGACGCCGAGCACGTCGACCTGGTTGCGCCTGAGGCCGACAATCGCTTCGTTCAGGATCACGTCCATATAAGCAGCGACGACCTGCGAGAAGATCGCCGATTCGGTGCCCCGCAGATTGGCCTGACCTGCCTCGACGCGGGTCTTGGCCGCCTTGACCGCATTCCTGACGGCACCTCCGGAATAGATCGGCACGCCAAGCTGCACCTGCGAGGAAAGCGCACGATCTGGGCTGGTAAAGCTGTTGTCGCTCTTCTTGATGAATTCGGTGTAGGTCGTGTCCGACGTAACCGATGGCAGCCCGGAGGCGCGTTCGATCGGCACGGTCTCGTCGATGCCGCGTTGCTGCGCCCGCGCAGATTGCAGCAGCGGGTTGGACGCATCGGCTTGGGCGAGTGCATCGCGCAGCGAGTCGGCGAAAGCTGGCGGAGCACCGCAAAGCAGCGCGGCGCCAGGGCCTGCCAACAAGGCTGCCCGCAATTTACCTGGAGCCATGGTCAGAAGCTCCAGCGCGCTGGTGCCCTGAATTCCTCCAGCACCGGAATGCCGATATCGGCGACTGACATCAGGGCAATTTCGCCATTGATCCTAGTGCCAACCGCGAGCCGGGTGACGCCCCTTTCGAGCAGGCCGGTCACCAGACGTCCCCCGTCCTCCAGCAAGGAGGTAAAAGATCGCGGCATCTCCTCAACGGCGCCATCGACCACCACCAGCGAATAGGTGCCCTTGCCGCGCTTGTCCTTCGCCTTTTCGGGGGACAATGCATCGAGCGATCCGACCAGTGGACGAAGCAGGGCGGCCAGATATCCGTCGGCATCACCCACCAGCAGCGCCTTGTCGGTGGCTGTGGGCCGAGCTTCGGCGAGCATGCGGCCATGAACCAGCGGCGAGGCAAGCTGGCGGCCGTCGGCCAGTGGAATAGCTCGGTCGATGTAGGCGGCATCGCGCATGGCGGGAGGAACGAATTGTTCGCGTGCCACGCTGGCCATGGCGGCGAGAACCCAGGGCTCGTTGACGCCGCTGGTGCGCAGCTGGCTGTCGATCATGGCGCGGCGGGCAGCAGCGTGGGTGCTGGCGCTGCTCTCCTGTGTGGTCGTCATCACTCGCAAAATCCCTCATGTCCCCTGCGCGCAACGGTTCGCGCACGGTCCGTTCGCCGCGCCTTCTAAGCTAAGCAAGCATCGTCGCCAAGCGCTTTGACGGCGGCGGGGGCGCGCACTATTGCGGCGGTATTTCCCGTCCATTCAAGGAGCATCGGCATGGCCGACATGGTGACAATTCGCGAACAGGACCTGATCGATTCGGTGGCCGATGCCCTGCAATTCATCAGCTACTACCACCCGATGGATTATATCCGCGCCCTGGGCGAAGCCTATGAGGCCGAACAGGGCCCGGCGGCGAAGGACGCGATCGCGCAAATCCTGACCAACAGCCGCATGTGCGCCGAGGGTCATCGCCCGATCTGCCAGGACACCGGCATCGTCAACGTATTCGTCAAATGGGGACAGGAATGCCGCCTTGAATCGCCCCTCTCGCTTCAGGAGGTGGTCGATGAAGGTGTGCGCCGGGCTTACAACAATCCGGAAAACAAGCTGCGCGCCTCGATCCTGACCGATCCCGCCTTCACCCGCCGCAACACGAAGGACAATACGCCGTGTGTGCTCTCGGTCGATATGGTGCCAGGTCGCACGGTGTCGATCGATGTCGCCGCGAAGGGCGGTGGCTCGGAAAACAAGTCCAAGTTCAAGATGATGAACCCGAGCGACAATATCGTCGAATGGGTGCTTGAAATGCTGCCGCAGATGGGCGCGGGCTGGTGCCCGCCTGGAATGCTCGGCATCGGCATCGGCGGCACGGCGGAACATTGCGTGAAGCTCGCCAAGGAAAGCCTGATGGACCCGATCGACATGGGCCATTTGAAGGCGCGAGGGCCGCAAAACGATATCGAGGCGCTGCGCATCGAGATCTTCGACAAGGTCAATGCCCTGGGCATCGGTGCGCAAGGCCTGGGCGGGCTTTCGACCATCCTTGACGTCAAGATCAAGGACTGGCCTTGTCACGCTGCCGGCAAGCCTGTCGCCATGATCCCCAATTGCGCGGCGACCCGCCATGCCCATTTCACGCTCGATGGATCGGGGCCGAGCTATCTCGAAACCCCGAAGCTCGACGAGTGGCCCAAAGTCGAATGGCAGCCCGATGTCATGGCGAAGCGAGTCAATCTCGATACTTTGACGGCGGAGGAGGTCCGCTCGTGGCGTCAGGGCGACCGGTTGCTGCTCAATGGCCGGATGCTGACCGGGCGCGACGCGGCGCACAAGCGCATCCAGAACATGCTTGCAAAGGGAGAGGAGCTGCCCGTCGATTTCCGGGGCAGGGCTATCTACTACGTCGGTCCAGTCGATCCGGTCGTCGGTGAGGTCGTCGGCCCGGCAGGTCCGACCACCGCGACGCGCATGGACAAGTTCACCAAGATGATGTGCGAACTTGGCCTGCTGGTGATGATCGGCAAGGCCGAGCGCGGTCAGGGCGCGACCGAAGTGATCGCGGCGAGCAAGACCGCCTACCTCATGGCCGTGGGCGGCGCTGCCTATCTCGTCAGCCGGGCCATCCGCGAAGCCAAGGTGGTGGGCTTCGAGGATCTAGGCATGGAAGCGATCTACGA
>JAURNJ010000073.1 GCA_030830245.1 Novosphingobium sp.
CCTGGGTGATCGGTCATTACCAGCCGATCCTGATGGAGCGCATGGCGAAATTCGGATGCGACGACTGGCTCTCGGCCTCTGCCGCTGCCGACGTGCCGATGCAGGAGGCGCGCTCTCCCGAAACGGCGCTCGCCGATCCGATCATGCTTGCCGATGGCTGCGTGCGCGAGATCGTCGACCCGGAACTTGGCCCGATCCGGCAGGTTGGCCGCGTGATCGAAATGGAAAAGTCACAAGGCGAGGCAGGCGGCCCCGCCCCCGCCGCCGGACAGCATACCGCCGAAGTAAAGGCGGAGGCACAGGCCCTGAAGGCTCTCGCCGTCCCTGCCGCTGGCACCGGCGCGCTCAAGGCACCGCTTGCCGGGATCCGCGTGCTCGACCTGGGGCTGGCAATCGCCGGACCGTTCGGCTGTCAGGTGCTATCCGATCTCGGCGCCGACGTCATCAAGATCAACGCTTTCTACGATACTTACTGGCACAAGAACCATATCGCCTACACCTCCAACCGGGGCAAACGCTCGGTTGCGCTCAACCTGAAGGAGCCGGAGGCAATGGCGGTGCTGCACGATCTGGTGCGCACGGCGGACGTTGTGCAGCACAACATGCGTTATGACGCAGCGGTGCGGCTGGGCGTCGATTACGACAGCCTCAAGGCGATCAAGCCCGACCTGATCTACTGCCACACGCGTGGGCACGAGCGCGGTCCACGCGAAAAGCTGCCGGGCAACGACCAGACCGGCGCCTGCCTCGCTGGCGTGCAATACGAGGACGGCGGCATGGCCGATGGCGGCAAACCCCTGTGGTCGCTCACCTCGTTTGGCGATACCGGCAACGGATTCCTCTCGGCCATGGGGATCATGAAGGCGCTCTATCACCGCGCCCGCACCGGCGAGGGACAGTTCGTCACCACCGCGATCGTCTATGCGCAGTTGCTCAATGTTTCGCACGTGCTCGCACGGCCCGATGGCAGCGGCTTCGAACGGCCCCGGCTGGACGCAGACCAGCGCGGCATGGCGGCGCTCGACAGCCTCTACGAGACAGCCGACGGCTGGATGGCGCTGGTCGTCGCCAACGAGGAACAGTGGCAGGCGTTGAAGGGCGTGATGCAGGTCGCCGCACTGGACGAGGCGCGGTTTGCGGATGCAGCCTCGCGCCTTGCCAACGACAAGGCACTGCGCGCCATCTTGCAAGAGAAGTTCCTAACCAAACCGGCTACCGATTGGTTCGCTGCGCTCGATGCAGCCGGGGTTCCGGTCGAGATCAGCGACCCCGGATTTGGCCAGCGCATCCACGACGACGCCGATTTCCGCCGTCGCAACTGGACAGTCGGCTACCGGCACGAACTGGTCGGCATGTTCGAGCAGATGGGGCTCGCCTTCGACTTTTCGGACACGCCCGCAGTGGTCCAGCGCCCACCTCTGGTCGTTGGGGAATGCACCCGCGAGGTGCTGCGCGAACTCGGCTACTCGGATGACAAGATCGACGAGTTGCACGAGGCGAAGGTCGCAGCCGTGTGGAACCCCGGCGAACCCCTTGTGATGGGGCCGCGCAAATTCATGGGCTACAAGCAGGCCGAGGAGAAATCGGTTGCCGAAAGCGCGACGGCGCCAGCCTCGCAAACCCCCGTGACGGGAGGCTGACGATGAGCGAACAAAGGCAATCGAAGCGTCTCGACCCGATGTCGACACGCAATACGGACTGGTTCTGGGACCAAGCTGCTGAGGGTCGGCTCTCGATCCAGAAGTGCTCCGGGTGCGGTCACTTGCACCATCCGCCCCGGCCAGTCTGCCCGGACTGTCATTCGCTGGACCTGGCGCCCACACAGATGTCCGGTCGCGGCACGTTGTACAGCTTCATACAGGTGCACTACCCGCCCCCGATCGGCTTTGACGAGCCGCCGATCATCGCCCTCGTCGAACTGGAGGAAGGCGGCGTGCGCCTGATCACCAACGTGGTCGACGCCACGCTCGGCGAACTGACCAACGATGCTGCGGTCGTGGTCGATTTCGAAAAAACCGCCAAGGGCAAGAGCCTGCCCGTGTTCCGTCTGGCCGCGAAGGGAGCAGGCGCATGACCAACCCCATGACCCAGTGCGCCATCGCCGGGATCGGCCAGACCGAGTTCTCGACCAATTCGGGTCGCAGCGAGCTGCGCGTCGCCTGCGACGCCACCCTCGCCGCGCTGGCCGACGCAGGCCTCGAGGCCAAGGACATCGACGGCATCGTCACCTACACCATCGACAACAACGACGAAGTCTCGCTGATGCGGGCGCTCGGCATCCGCGACCTCAAATATTCGGTGCGGCTGCCGATGGGCGGCGGCGGCTCCGCCATGACGATCCACCATGCCTGCGCTGCCGTCGCTTCGGGGGCGGCAAGCACCGTAGTGATCTGGCGAGCGATGAACGAACGGTCCGAATACCGCTTCGGTCAGCCCAAGGAAGCGCCAAGCGGATCGCGCATCAACGACATGACCTTCACGATCTGGGGCATTCCCTATGGCCTCCAGTTTCCGGGGGCCTGTTCGGCGCTGAGCTTTCAGCGCTACATGAACAAATATGGCGTCACTAACGCTGACCTTGGCCATATCGTGGTCCAGCAGCGCGCCTATGCCGCGACCAATCCGCTGGCGCGTTTCTATGGCAAGCCGATCACGCTCGACGATCACCAGAACTCGAAATGGATCGCGGATCCGGTAATTCGCCTGTTCGATTGCTGCCAGGAAAGCGACGGCGGCGTGGCGCTTGTTGTCACCAGCCGCGAGCGCGCGCGCGATCTCAAGGGCCAGCACGTTCGCATCCTCGGCTCGGCGGCGTCGATACCCTATAATGTCGAGCCGCTGACGCCCTATTATACCGACGACCCGATGGTCATGCAGCAATCGGTGAATTCGGCGCGGCGCGTGTTCGAAGCAGCGGGCGTCGGGCCGAAGGATATCGATGTCGCGCTGCTCTACGATGCCTTCTCGCCCGAAGTCGTACAGCAACTCGAAGCCTTCGGTTTCTGCGGACCCGGCGAAGCGATCGATTTCGTCAAGTCGGGCGCGACCAGGATCGACGGCGAGCTGCCGCTGAATACCAACGGCGGCGGGCTCAG
>JAURNJ010000074.1 GCA_030830245.1 Novosphingobium sp.
GTTGTGGGTGAGCCGAACCTAGCGCGAGCGGCGCAGGCGCGGATTGGGCTGAAGCTCGTCGATCAAATTCACGAATTCGTCGAGCCGGACGATCCGCTCGAACTGGTAGCCGCAGCGATCTTCTGTCGACCAGATAAGGTAGGCCTCGATCCGGCCGATCGCGGGCAGGCGCACATTGACCCGTTCACCCTTGTCAAGCTCCCGGTCGGTTGTCGCCATGAAGCCTTGCGCAGAGATATTAACAATGTGCAGGTGCACGTCGCCGAGCGAGCGATGATCGCCGATAACCTTGTAATCCACCGGGTGACGCATCGCCCGGCGCTTGTCGGTTACTGTCAGTTGCGCACCAGCACCCATATCGAATCCACGAATTGCCTATGGCTCAGCCGCAGACTTATCCATGGAAATGGCAAACAATCGGTAAAGCCCGGCCAACATTTGCCGGATTTGGGCATCATCTTGCCGGTTGCGCTGGAAGTCAGCGTTACCTGAGGATGGCGAACTTCTTCTTGCCGAGTCGCAGCCTGCCGGGGCTGGCCGTGGCATTTGCGTCGGTTACCTTTGCCTCGTCGAGCCACAAGGCGCCTTCCGCGATCTTGCGCTTGGCCTCGCCGTTGGAGGCGGTGAAGCCAATGGCAGTGCAGGCTGCGGCGATGGTCATGCCTTCGGCTGGCAGATCCAGAATCGGCAAGTCGTCACCCACGCCGCCGGCAAATGTCTTGCGGGCGGTTTCCTCGGCAGTTCGGGCGGCTTCCTCGCTGCGGCACAGGCGCGTCACCTCGTTTGCGAGGACCACCTTGGCATCGTTGATTTCCGATCCGCCGAGTGCTTCCAGCCGGGCGATCTCATCGAGCGGAAGGTCGGTGAACAGCCTGAGGAAGCGCCCGACATCGCGATCGTCGCAATTGCGCCAGTACTGCCAGAAATCGTAGCCGGGAAACTGTTCCTCGTTGAGCCAGACCGCGCCCGCGGCTGTCTTGCCCATCTTCGCCCCATCCGCCGTGGTCAGCAACGGTGTCGTCAGGCCGTAGAGCTCCGCACCATCCTTGCGCCGACCCAGCTCGATCCCGTTGACGATATTGCCCCACTGATCGCTGCCGCCCAGCTGCAGGCGCGAGCCGTGCGAGCGAGACAAGTGCCAGAAATCATAGCCCTGCAGGATCATGTAGTTGAATTCGAGGAAGGTCATCGGCTGCTCGCGTTCGAGCCGCAGCTTGACCGAATCGAATGTCAGCATCCGGTTGACGGTGAAATGGGTGCCGACTTCCTGCAGCAGTTCGATGTAGCCAAGCTTGCCCAGCCAATCGTGATTGTTGACCAGAACCGCGTCGGTCGGTCCGTCGCCAAACACCAGCAGCTTCTCGAATATCGTCTGGATCGAGCGGATGTTGGCGTCGATGGTCTCGTCCGAAAGCATCTTGCGGCTTTCATCCCTGCCGGTCGGATCGCCGATTCGCGTGGTTCCGCCGCCCATCAGCACGATCGGCTTGTGCCCGGCCTGTTGCAGGCGGCGCAGCATCATGATTTGCACAAGTGATCCGATGTGCAGCGATGGCGCGGTCGCATCGAAGCCGATATAGCCCGGCACGATCTGCTTCGCCGCCAGGGAATCGAGCCCCTCGGCATCGGTGAGCTGATGGATATAGCCGCGCTCGTCCAGCAGGCGCAGCAGGGAGGATTTGTAATCTGCCATGGCGCGGGCCGACTAGCATGGAGCAACTCGCTTGCAAATCCACCGTCTGAACATGCATCCCGCTCGCCCATCCAGTCGGGTGCGCGGCGTGCAGGTCGTCTGCCAGTATCTGGCTGGCGGGGAGATGTTCCTGCGCTGGCGGATCGATGGCGCGCAGCAAGTGCTCTTGCCCGGCTACGCAGGCAGCGGCCGGGCTGACGACCTGTGGAAGACGACCTGTTTCGAATTGTTCCTCGATCTAGGCGAGGGCCGATATCGCGAGTTCAATTTCAGTCCGTCCGGTCGTTGGGCCGCCTACGATTTTGCCTCCTATCGCCAGAAGTCCGGCGATGCCGAACTGTCCGACCAGCCGACGGTGAGCGTGGATCGCGGCGACACGATCGTCAGCGGCGTTGTACGCGTGCCGGGCCAGGCGCTGGCAGGAGCATCGAAAGGTGCGTTCACCGCCGTGATGGAGGAAGAAGGCGGGGTTCTCTCGTTCTGGGCACCGGGGCATAACCACGACCAGCCAGACTTTCACGACGCGTCTTGTTTCACTCTCGACTTTGCCCCACCGGAGCAGCGATGAAGAACGGCATAGATCGCCTGCTGACAGAGCCAGACCTGCGCAAACCGCTGGAAGGCAAGCGCGTCGCCCTTGTGGCGCATCCCGCGTCGCTAACCTCAGACCTGACTCATAGCCTCGATGCGCTGATTGCTTCGGGCCTGAACGTGACCTCGGCCTTCGGGCCGCAGCACGGCCTCAAGGGCGACAAGCAGGACAACATGGTCGAGACGGCCGACGAGCTCGATCCGGCTTACAATATCCCGATTTTCAGCCTCTACGGAGAAGTGCGCCGCCCCAGCGGACAGATGATGTCCACCGCCGACGTGTTCCTGTTCGACCTGCAGGACCTCGGCTGCCGCATCTACACCTTCGTGACGACGCTGCTTTACCTGCTGGAGGCCGCCTCCGGCACCGGCAAGGCGGTATGGGTTCTTGACCGGCCCAATCCGGCGGGACGTCCGGTCGAAGGCACGCTGCTCCTGCCAGGGCAGGAAAGCTTCGTCGGCGCAGGGCCGATGCCGATGCGGCACGGCCTTACCCTTGGCGAGATGGGCCACTGGTTCGTGCGCAAATTCGGGCTCGATGTCGATTACCGGGTGATTGACATGCATTACTGGCTTCCGGAAGGGCCGGGCTTGGGCTGGCCCGAGGATCGCATCTGGATAAACCCCAGCCCCAACGCGGCCAACCTGAACATGGCACGCGCTTATGCCGGTACGGTCATGCTCGAAGGCACGACGCTGAGCGAGGGCAGGGGCACGACGCGACCGCTTGAAGTCCTGTTCGGCGCGCCCGACGTGGATGCGCCGCGTGTGCTCACCGAGATGCAGCGCATTGCGCCGGACTGGCTGACGGGCTGTGCCCTGCGTCCCTGCTGGTTCGAACCGACCTTTCACAAGCACGCGGGCAGCCTGTGCAGTGCATTGATGATCCATGCCGAGGGCGGGTTTTACGATCATGCAGCGTTTCGCCCGTGGCGCTTGCAGGCGCTGGCTTTCAAAGCGATCCGGACGCTCTATTCCGACTATCCGCTCTGGCGCGATTTCCCCTACGAGTACGAGCTGGAACGGCTGGCCATTGATGTGATCAACGGCGGCCCGGCATTGCGCGAATGGGTCGACGATCCAGCCGCACGACCGGGTGACCTCGATGCGATGGCCGCGCGGGACGAAGCGGCATGGAAAGCCGAAGTGGCGGACCTGCTGCTTTACTAGCCCAGCATCTTGTCGAGCTTGCGTTGCATGCTCGCCAGATCCTTGCGCAACCGGTCAAGCTGCGCGATCGTCGGCTGTTCGGGCAGTGGCTTGCGCCGCTCGACCCAGCGTTCGGCCTTGGTGAAGAACCAAAGTCGCACGCGACGCATCAGGAGCGTTCGTGGATCGACCAGCGAAAGGCTCGGTGGCAGGGGGTCAAGTCGTTCGAATTGCGTGTCCGCCAGCGCGGGCGTTGCTGTTACCAGTGGTTCCGAACGCGCGGGCATAGGAATACCCGCCGTATTATGCGTCGGCGGCAATGTCGAATTGCTGCCGGGCGGCGGTTTCAGGGAGACGGCAGTGCCGCCTGCGAGCGTGTTACCGATGCGATGCCGTTGCCGGCGCGATCCCCTGCGGCTCATTGTCACCCCCGTTCGCGTGCAAATCCTATCAGCTGCCTTCGTTGATGAGTGCGTCTTGTAGCACACAGCATGGGTCGCAGCGGCGCTGGAGTGAATAAGTATGTTCCCCGGCTGGGGATAACTTGTGCAAATCCCGGATTTTCGGCCTTTTGGCGGCTACCCTTGGATGCCGGACATCTTGCCGCCCGCAACCTCTATGATCTGGCCGTTGATGAAGCTGGCGGCATCCGACATCAGGAACAGGGCTGCGCCAACCGCGTCCTCCGGCTCGCCCAGGCGGCCGCTCCACGAACGATCGCAGGCATCGTCGAGGAAGGTCTTGTCGAGGTGAGCCTTGGCGTTGGCCGTCAGGATCACGCCATAGCGCAGCGCATAGCTGCGGATGCCGCGCCGACCATAGGCATGGGCGATATGCAGTGTCAGCAATTCGGCTGCGCGCTTGGAGACCTGATAGCCCAGTTTGATCGCTTCGCCCGAAATGGCCATTCCGGACGAGGTGTTGATGATAGAGCCGCCGCCGTTCTCGATCATCA
>JAURNJ010000075.1 GCA_030830245.1 Novosphingobium sp.
GCGCAGGCCCGGATACCGCGCCGCCATGCGCCGACGGATTGCCCCGGCGATCGAGCACGAGCCCCTGTTCGTCGGCCAGTTCTTTGACACAGTGATCGATGTTGGCGCGAACATCGGCCAGTTTGCCGTCACGGCGCACTGCGCCAATCCCGATGCGCGGATATTCTGCTTCGAACCGCTGGCGGGATGCGTCGCAAGGCTGCGCGGACTAGCGCAGGACTATCCCCGCCTCACCGTGTTCGACCACGCGCTTGGGGCGGAGCAGGGCCAGTTCGAAATCAATGTCGCCAGCAACACCGGATCGTCCTCGATCCTCGATTTCACCGACCTGCAACTGGAAACCTACCCGGACGTATCGGTGGTCGGCAAGGAGACGATCCGGGTCGAGGTGCTGGACAAGGTGGCGACGCCCGGAATGACGCAAGGACGCACACTGCTGAAAATGGACGTGCAGGGCTTCGAACTCGAAGTGCTGAAGGGCGCGGAGGCGACTCTCGCGAAGATCGAGGCGGTCTATCTCGAAGCGAGCTTCGTGCCGCTCTATGCCGACCAGCCGCTCGCTTCGGACCTGATCGTCTGGCTTGATGCGCACGGCTTTGGCCTCGCGGCTGTCTATAATGTCGATTACGGTTCGGGCGCCGTGCCGAAGCAGGCGGATTGTCTGTTCCTGCGCAAGGCCGAGCTTGCCGGAGTGCACGCATGATCGTTTTCCCCGCCATCGACCTCAAGAGCGGGCAGGTGGTGCGCCTTGCCGAAGGCGACATGGACCGCGCCACGATCTATGGCGACGATCCCGCCGCGCAGGCGGTGCTGTTTGCCGAGCAGGGCGCCCAGTTCCTCCATGTCGTCGATCTCGACGGCTCGTTTGCGGGGGATGCGCGCAACCGCGAGGCAGTCGAAGCCATTCTCGAAGCATTCCCCGGCCATGTGCAGCTTGGCGGCGGCATCCGCACGGCGCAGGCGGTTTCCGGCTGGTTCGAGCTTGGCGTGTCGCGGGTGGTGATGGGCACGGCGGCGCTCAAGGACCCGCAATTCGTGAAGGACATGGCGCGCGAGTGGGAGGGCGGCATTGTCGTTGCCGTCGATGCGCGTGACGGCATGGTCGCGACCGAGGGCTGGGCGGAAGTGTCCGACGTGCCGGTGATTGATCTTGCCCGCCGATTCGAGGATGCCGGCGTCGCCTCACTGCTGTTCACCGATATCGGGCGCGACGGCATGCTCAAGGGCTGCAACGTGCAGGCGACGGTCGATCTCGCCACGCAGAGCTCGCTGCCAGTAATCGCTTCGGGTGGTGTCGCCGGGCTCGACGACATCCGCATCCTCGCGCTCAACGCGCACCTCGGCATCGAGGGCGTGATTACCGGACGCGCGCTCTATGACGGGCGGCTGGACCTTGCGGCGGCGATCGCGATGGCTTGGCGGGAATAAGCCGATGACCGTGCGCGTCCGCGTTATCCCCTGTCTCGACGTTGCCAATGGCCGCGTGGTCAAGGGTGTCAATTTCGTCGATCTCAAGGATGCGGGCGATCCGGTCGAGCAGGCGCGGGCCTACGATCTCGCCGGCGCGGACGAGCTTTGCTTCCTCGACATCACCGCCAGCCACGAGGCGCGCGGCACCCTGCTCGATATCGTCACCCGCACCGCCGAGGTGTGTTTCATGCCGCTGACCGTGGGCGGCGGAGTTCGCACGGTGGAGGATGCGCGAGCGCTCCTGCTGGCGGGCGCTGACAAGGTCGCGGTCAATTCGGCGGCGGTGTCGCGGCCCGAGGTGGTGGCGGACATTGCCGACAGGATGGGCAGCCAGTGCATTGTCGCCTCGATCGATGCGCGGCGGGTCGCC
This sequence comes from Novosphingobium sp., assembly GCA_030830245.1. Taxonomy (GTDB): domain Bacteria; phylum Pseudomonadota; class Alphaproteobacteria; order Sphingomonadales; family Sphingomonadaceae; genus Novosphingobium. Next base: position 1,841 of record JAURNJ010000075.1, read on the forward strand.
GAGGGCAGGTGGGAAATCTTCACCCATGGCGGGCGCAAGGAAACCGGGATCGACGCGCTCGAACATGCGGTGAAGCTGGCCGGGTTGGGCGCGGGCGAACTGCTTGTCACTTCGATGGACGGCGATGGCACGCAGAAGGGCTACGACCTGGCGCTGACGAGGGCGATTGCCGATGCCGTATCGGTGCCGGTGGTGGCGAGCGGCGGGGTCGGCACGCTCGAACACCTGGTGGAAGGGGTGACGAAAGGGCATGCCAGCGCCGTTCTGGCGGCCTCGATCTTCCACTTCGGCACGCACTCGATTGCAGAGGCTCACGCCGCGCTGCGGGCCGCAGGGCTACCGGCACGAGGTTAACCCATACCCGTCGGAATACGTTACAAGTCAGATGGTTAAGGCGATGATGTTAACCATCGCTTGTATTGGTCTTACGCGCTTCCCGCGCCGTGGCACGGATATTGCTTTAACCATTGCAGTTACTGCTCAAAGGCCCATTCCCGATGAAATCCCTCAAGACCGTGCTGACAAGCGCGGTGGTGCTGATGCTCACTGCGGTTTCCGCCATGGCGGCAAGCAGCCAGGCCGAAGTTCCCGAATCCGATATGATCGCGCTGCTCTCGCTGGCCACGGCTGGCGTGCTGCTTGGCCGCCGCTGGGCAGCGAAACGTCCGCCACGGGATTGACCGCAAGCAAGTCTCGCCGCATGGCTGGCGCACCATGAGTCAGCCCGGGACGCTCGAACGCCTTGAAGCCACCATCGCCGCGCGTCGTGGCGCCGATCCCGATTCCAGTTATGTCGCGCGGCTGGAGGCCAAGGGCCTTGGCAAGATCGCCCAGAAGCTTGGCGAGGAAGCGACCGAGGCGGTGATCGCCGCGCTGTCCGGCGACGAGGGCGACCTTGTCGGTGAAGCCGCGGACGTACTGTTTCACCTGATGGTCCTGCTCGGCCACAAGGGCGTGGCGCTAGCCGATGTGCTGGCGGAGCTGGATCGGCGCGAGGGCACTTCGGGGCTGGTCGAGAAGGCTTCTCGCAAGAACTGAGGACCCAGAATGCCCATCGATCCGCGCGCGCCCTACGATAACGACAATATCTTCGCCAAGATCCTGCGCGGCGAAGTCCCGTGCAACAAGGTGTACGAGGACGATTCCAGCCTCGCGTTTCATGATATCCGTCCGCAGGCTCCGGTGCATGTGCTGGTCATTCCCAAGGGGCCCTATGTCAGCTGGGACGATTTCACTGCCAAGGCGAGCGACAGCGAAATCGCCGCTTTCATGCGCGCGGTCGGCTATGTGACCCGCCAGTTGGAACTCGACGGGTCGGGTTATCGCCTGATGGTCAACATGGGCACCAACGGCCACCAGGAAGTGCCGCACCTGCATGTCCACATCTTCGGCGGGCGGCAGTTCTTCCATATGATTGCGGACTGAGTCGGGGCGTTCTTCGGGAACGGTGAAACGAGCCGGAGACTGTGCAGAGCTTTTCCGCTCGCCTTCCAACGCCGCGTCATCGCCGCTAAAAGCATCGCGATGGTCCAGCATCCGGTTCCCCCTGGCGGTCGCTTCGACGGCGCGCTGCACCGCCTTGCCGTGCGCGTCTATCATGAGGATACCGATGCCACCGGCCGGGCCTACCACGGTGCCTACCTGCGCTGGTTCGAGCGGGCGCGTTCGGACATCCTCGACCTGCTCGGCATCGACCAGCGCAAGGCGATCGAGGCGGGCGAGGGCTTCTACGTCGTCTCCGACGTTTCGCTGCGTTACCGCGCCCCGGCGCTGCTCGGCGATATTGTCGTGATCGAGACCGCCTGCGAGTTCGCGCGGGCCGCCAGTTCGCGCATGATCCAGACCGCCGTTCAGGATGGAGTCACCCTGTGCGAGGCGAATGTGCGGGTGGGCTTCGTCGGCCCGGACGGCAAGCCGAAGGCGCAACCTTTAGCTTGGCGAAACGCCTTTGCATCAATCATTTCCGATACGGAAAGGAAGTAATGTCTGCAATTTCGATCCTGGCGCAAGCCGCCGCAGCCCCGCAGCGGCTCGATCCGGTCAAGCTGTTCCTCGATGCCGATATTGTCGTGCAGGGGGTCATGGTCGGCCTGCTGCTTGCGGCGGTGTGGGCCTGGGCGATCATTGTCGGCTTCTCGCTTCGCATGGCCAGCGCAAGGCGCGCATGCGCCGCCTTTGAGCGCCAGTTCTGGAAGGTAAGCAACCTTACGACTTTGCGCGAGGATGACAGCGCCAAGCGCACCGCATCGGGCCGGGTGGCGCTTTCGGGTATCGACGAGTGGCAACGCTCGGTTTCGGTTGCGGGCTTCGATCTCGAAGGCGCGCGTCAGCGCGTCGGCACGGCGCTCGACGCCGCAGTTGCCGAGGAGGCCGATGTGCTTGCCGGGCGGCTCACTTTCCTTGCGACGACAGGCGCGGTGGCTCCGTTCATCGGCCTGTTCGGCACGGTCTGGGGTATCATGAACAGCTTTTTCCAGATCGGTCAGCAGCAGAACTCGTCGCTCGCGGTGGTCGCGCCCGGCATTTCCGAGGCGCTGTTCGCCACCGCGCTTGGCCTGTTTGCCGCGATCCCGGCCGTGATCGCCTACAACCGCTTCTCAGCCAGCGTGAACCGGTTCGAGGCACGGCTGCAACGCTTTGCCGACCGGTTTCATGCCTTGGTTTCCTCGCGGCTGGAGCAGCGCTGATGGCGATCTCGCTTTCGGGAAGCGGGGCAAGGCGCGGCAAGCGGGGCAGGAGCCTGCGCGCGCCCATGGCGGAGATCAACGTCACGCCGTTCGTCGATGTCATGCTCGTGCTGCTGATCATCTTCATGGTGACCGCGCCGCTGTTGACCGCAGGCGTGCCGATCGACTTGCCCGACAGCCGCGCCAAGGCGCTGTCCGAAGAACGAGAGCAGGTGACGATCAGCCTCGCGCTCGACGGCACGGTAGCAGTGGATGACGTGCAGATGAGCCTGGCCGAACTGCCCGATGCGCTTGAGACGCTCCCGCGCGGCGAGGATGGCAAGCCGCCACTGGTAACCCTGCGCGCGGACAAGGCGCTAGATTACGGGGCGGTGATGGCGGCGATGGGCGAGCTTAACCGTGCTGGCTTCAACGCGATTACCCTCGTGACCAATGCTTCGGGCGAGGTGCCTGCTCCTGCTTCCGAACCTGTCAGTGACGGTTCAGGTGAGGCGCAATAGGTTCCTGAAATGGCAGGTTCGGCACTGACCAGAGAGGAAGGGCTGGGGCTGGCGATTTCGATTGCCGGCCATGCTGCCCTGCTCGCCGTGCTGCTGCTGCGACCTGCTGCCGACAACGTGGTGATCCCGCCCGAACGGGTCGAGGTGACGATCAGCCAGGAGGTTGGCCTCACCTCCACCTCGCCGCAGCCCAAGGCGCAGGCCGCGCCCGATGAGGCTCCCGATCTTGGCGAGGCTGCGCCAGCGCCCGAGCCGGAACCCGCTCCGTTACCGCCGCCGCCCGCTCCGCGCGTGATCGAACCGCCCAAGCCGCCGACGCCGCGCCCGGTCGTGAAGCCCCAGCCGAAGAAGCCGGAACCGCGCCGGATCGAGGCGCGCAAACCTGAGCTGGCCAAACCGCCCAAGCCAATCGTGCGCGAGGTGGCAAAGCCAAAGGCTTCGCCTGCCAAGCCTTCGCCGCCAAAGCCGAGCGCGATTGACCGGCTTGCCAAGCCATCGACCAGGCAGGCGCCCGCCGCACCGACCAAGGCCGCTACCCCGCCGAAGCAGGCTGGCGGCACCCGCTTTGCCGAGGCCTTCAAGTCAGGCACGCCCGGCGCGACCAGCCCTGCCGGAACCGGCGCGCCTGCAGCAGCCATAGGACCGCAGCAGATTTCGGCCCTCAACGCTGCCATCGGTCGGCAGTTGAAACCGCATTGGCGCGGCAAGGCTCCGGAAGGAGCGGAGGCGGAACTGCTGGTGACGAAAGTGCGTTTTCGTCTCAACCGTGATGGTTCACTAGCCGGTGAGCCGCAGGTTGTGGCCACTTCCGGCCAGACCGAAGCCAACCAGCCGCAGGTCGCGCGCCATCAGGAGCAGGCGGTGCGCGCGGTGAAGCTTGCCGCACCTTTCGACCTTCCCGAAGCGCTTTATGATGGCTGGAAAACCGTGACGACCAATTTCGACAGAAGGCTCTCGCAATGAAAATGCTGCGTCTATCCGTGTTGGCCCTCGCCCTGATCGCTTCGGGTGCCGTGGCGCAAGATGCGCCGCCAGCGCCCGCCACGCCGCCAAGCGAGGGCATCGAGGTGACAGTCTCGGACGACGCCGAATGGCAGGACCTTGGCCTTGCCATCACTACCTTTGCCACCGATGCCGACCTGCCGACACGGGCGAGCGCCGGATCGACCGCGCAGATCGGGCGGCAAATGTCCGAGATCATTGCCGCGAACTTGCGCAACAATGGCCTGTTCAAGCCCACGGGGCCGCAGGGACTGCCTCAACCAAGCTACGAACAGGTGCCCGCGCCCGACTATGCGACGTGGCAGGGTCGCAGCGCCGACATGCTGGTGCAGGGCTATGTCCGCGCCGGTGGCGACGGCAACCTGACGGTGGGCTGCTATCTCTACGACGTTGCGCTGGGCCAGCAGCTTGGCAAGGCGGGCTGGGTGGTGGCGCCCGGCGAATGGCGCCGCGCCGCTCACAAGTGCGCCGACATGGTCTATTCGAGGCTCAGCGGCGAAAGTCCGTTCTTCGACAGCAAGATCGCCTACATCGCCGAAACCGGGCCGAAGGACCGGCGGGTCAAGCGCCTCGCCATCATGGATTCGGACGGGGCCAACCACAGCTACATCACCAGCGGGCAGGCAACCGCGCTCACGCCGCGCTATTCGCCCGATTACAGCGAGATCCTCTACCTCTCCTACCTGAACGGTTCGCCGAGCATCTACATCTACAACCTTGCGAGCGGCCGTCAGCGGTTGGTGACGAGAAGCGCCAACCCGACGTTCGCGCCGCGCTGGTCGCCCGATGGCAAGTGGATCCTTTATTCGATGGCAATCGGCGGCAATACCGACATCTACCGCATCCCGGTGGCCGGCGGGGAGAGCCAGCGGCTGACCAATGCGCCCGGCATCGACATCGGCGGCTCCTATTCTCCCGATGGCAGCCGCATCGTCTTCGAGAGCGACCGTTCGGGCTCGCAGCAGGTCTATGTGATGAACGCCGACGGGACGGGCCAGCAACGCATCAGCTTTGCCGGTGGCCGGGCGGCGACGCCCGAATGGAGCCCGCGCGGCGACCAGATCGCCTTCACCCATATCGTCGGCAATTTCCGCATCGCGACAATGCGCCCTGACGGGGGCGGCCTGCGCTACCTGACTGATAGCTGGCAGGACGAGGCGCCGACCTGGGCGC
>JAURNJ010000076.1 GCA_030830245.1 Novosphingobium sp.
CCAATGGCATGGCCTGGAACCCCTCGACCGGCGAACTTTGGGCGACGGTACAGGAACGCGACATGCTCGGGCCAGATCTCGTCCCAGACTATCTCACCAACGTGCCGCTTGGCGTGCATTACGGCTGGCCGTGGATCTACTTCAAGGACGTCTACGACCTGCGGGTCAACAATCCGATGCCTGAATTCCTCGGCGAATATGTCCGCAAACCCGAATATGCGCTTGGTGCGCACGTTTCCGCTCTCGGGCTGCTGTTCTCGACCGGCGGCAACCGGATGGGCGAGCGCTTTGCCAACGGGGCCTTCGTTGCCCGCCACGGATCGTGGAACCGCAGGCCACCGTCTGGCTATGACGTCATCTTCGTGCCGTTTGATGCGCGCGGCAATCCGCAGGGCAAGGCCGTTACCGTGCTTTCGGACTTCCTTGCGCCCGACAAGGGTAGCGCGCGGGGCCGTCCGACCTGGCTTGCGTGGGACCGGACCGGAGCCTTGCTGGTAACCGACGATACCGCGGGGATAATCTGGCGGGTCGAAGCCCCGGGCGCAAAGCTGTCGGCGGCGCCCAAACCCGTCATTGCCCCGAGCCTGCCACCGCAACGCGAACTCGACGCATCGCTCGACCGTCAGTTCAAGATGCGGGTCAGGAAGGACGTGGTGATCGAGGAGTAACGCGACGCGCTAAAGCGTCCGGCCAGCTCTTCCGGCCAGCTCGACAACATATTGCCAGGCTACTCGGCCCGAGCGTCCGCCGCGCCGCCGCGACCATTCGAGCGCATCCCCCCGGCCCCATTTAAGTCCAAGCGATCCCGCATAGGCATCTATAATATCGAGATAATCGTCCTCCGAACAGTTGTGGAAGCCGATCGACATGCCGAACCGGTCGGCCAATGCCAGCTTGTCGTCCACGGCATCGCGCGGATTGACCGGGTCGTCCTGCTCGGACTGGTGCCGCGCAACGATCGCACGCCGGTTGGAGGTGACGGCAAGCCGGACGTTAGCAGGCCGCGCCTCGACCCCGCCTTCCAGCCACGAGCGCAACTGGCGCGGTCCGGATCCGTCCGCATCCTCGAAACCGAGATCGTCGACGAACACCAGGAACCGACGTTGCAGCGGGCCGAGCGTGGCGAACAGGTCTGTCAGGCCGGCCAGCGAATCCTGCGCCACCTGCACCAGCGCGATCGTGCCGGGATGACTGGCCTGCGCGGACAGCACCGCCGAGCGCAGCAGCGCCGACTTGCCCATTCCCCGCGCGCCCCACAGCAGCATGTCGTGCGCTGCGTGGCCTTGCGCCAGCCGCAGGACATTGGCGACGACGCGCTCCTTCTGTTCGTCGATCCCGCGCAGGAGATCGAGATCAGGGGCATCGAGCTCCTGCACGGCGCGCACGTTTCCTGCCGCGAGCACATAGGCAGGCGCTTGCGCCCAGTCGACCGGCGCCGCCGGTGCGGGCGCCAGGCGTTCGAGCGCGGCGGCAATGCGCGCCAGCGGGTCGGTCACCTCGCTCATGCGCTGGTCAGGACCGCCGGGTCGAGGTCGTAGAGCAGGGCAGCACCGGTCATTGCCGAGGTCTTGAGACCCGCCGCCTCGGGCGCCAGATGATCGCGGAAATAGGCTGATACCAGAGGCTTGGTCGCTGCAATTGTTCCCGGAGCGTCCCGTTGGGCGACAGCATGTGCCTGGCGCATCAGCTGCCAGCCGGCGACCGCCACCGCGCACATCTTCTGAAAGGCGACACTGGCCGCCAGCTTGTCATCGAGGCGCGCTTGGGAAAGCATCCAGTCCGCCACATCGAGGCAGTCGCGGGCGAGCCCGGAGATGGCCGCATCTTCGCTGCTTTCCCTAGCGATCTGCGCCAGCAGCGCTTTGACCACGCCGCCGTTTTCCATGCCGAGCTTGCGCCCGACGAGATCGGCAGCCTGAATCCCGTTGGTTCCCTCATAGATCGGCGTGATCCGAACGTCGCGATAGTGCTGGGCGACACCCGTTTCCTCGATGAAGCCCATGCCGCCGTGGATCTGGACGGCAAGGCTGGTGACCTCGACCCCCATGTCGGTGCACCACGACTTGACCAGCGGCACGAGCACTTCTCCGCGCGCCTGGGCTTCCGCATCGCCCAGCGCGCCGCGGTCGAGTTGGCCGCAGGCATAATAGACCAGCGCCCGGCCGCCCTCGACCAGAGCGCGGATTCGCAGCACCATGCGGCGCACATCGGGATGCTCGATAATCAGCACGGGGGTCTTGTCCGGCGCTCCGGCGCGGGCCGATTGCACACGCTCCACCGCATAGCTCTTGGCAGCCTGCGCCGCGCGCTCGGCCAGCGCGAGGCCTTGCGTGCCGACATGGACCCGCGCGTCGTTCATCATCGTGAACATGGCGCGCAGGCCAGCATTTTCATCGCCGACGATCTCGCCGATGCATTGGCCTTCGTCGCCATAGCTCATCACGCAGGTCGGCGATGCCTTGATCCCGAGTTTGTGTTCGAGGCTGACGACACGCAAGTCGTTGCGCGCGCCGAGCGAGCCATCTTCGTTCACGTGATACTTCGGCACGATGAATAGGGATATGCCGCGCGAACCGGCGGGCGCATCGGGGGTGCGCGCGAGCAGCAGGTGGACGATATTGTCTGCAACCTCGTGCTCACCCCAGGTGATGTAGATTTTCTGTCCGGAAATCAGATATTTCCCGGCATTCGGACCGTCCTCGATCCGCACGGCGCTAGTGCGCAGCGCGCCGACATCGCTCCCGGCCTGCGGTTCGGTGAGGTTCATCGTGCCGCACCATTCACCGGAGACCAGCTTGTGCAGGTACTTCTCCTTTTGCGCCTCGCTGCCATGGTGGTGGAGCGCGGCAATCGCCCCGACGCTGAGCATCGGATTGAGCGATAGCGCCATGTTCGAGCTGGCCAGCGTTTCGAGCACGCAGACCGCGAGCGACATGGGAAGGCCCTGCCCGCCGTATTCGACCGGGCCGTACAGGCTGTTCCAGCCACCCTCGACATAGGCCTGATAGGCTTCGCGAAAGCCGTCAGGCAGTACGACCTTGCCGTCCTTCCCGATATGAGCGCCCTCGACATCGCCGATCCGGTTGAGCGGCGCCCATTTGCCTTCGGCCAGCGATGCTACTCCGTCGAGGATCGCGCGCACCAGGTCGGGGGTGGCCGAGGCGAAGCGGTTGCTCGCGGCCAGTTCGTCGATTCCGGCGCACACCCGCAGGGCAAATTCCTGATCGTCGGCAGCGGCTTTGAAGGTCATGAGTGCGTTTTCCTTGGCAATCTGGAGTGCTGCCTATAGCGCCACGCCATGACCGACGCCAGCCGACCGCAGATGATCGCGCCCGATGCTGCGGGGATCGCTCGCGCGGCAGACCTGTTGCGTGCGGGAGGGCTGGTGGCGGTGCCGACCGAAACCGTTTATGGGCTTGCGGCAAGAGCGGACAGTGACGACGCCGTGGCGGCAATCTATCGCGCCAAGGGGCGGCCCGGGTTCAACCCGC
>JAURNJ010000007.1 GCA_030830245.1 Novosphingobium sp.
CGCAAGCTGGGTGACGGGCTCGAAGAGCTGACCATGACCACCAACGCCACGCGGCTGGCGGAATTTGCCGAACCCATCGCGGCGGCGGGGGTGAAGCGGATCAACATCTCGCTCGATACGCTCGACCGAGAGACATTCGCCAGGCTGGCGCGGCGCGATTCGCTGCCACAGGTGCTCGAAGGCATCGCGGTGGCAAAGGCGGCAGGGCTGGCTGTCAAGATCAACACCGTGGCGCTCAAGGGCATCAACGAGCAGGAATTGCCGGATCTGATCGCCTGGGCGCACGAACAGGGGTTCGACCTGACCCTGATCGAGGTGATGCCGCTTGGCGATGTCGAGGAAGACCGCTTCGACCATTACCTGCCGCTCCTGGCGGTGCGTGAGCAGCTTGAGGAGAAATGGACGCTCACCCCCAGCGAACATCGCACCGGCGGGCCCGCGCGCTATTTCGATGTCGCGCAGACAGGCGGCAGGCTGGGCCTCATCACCCCGCTGACCAACAATTTCTGCGACGGATGCAACCGCATCCGCGTCACCGCGACCGGCCAGCTCTATGCCTGCCTTGGCGGGAATGAGCGCGTGGACCTGCGCGAGGCCATGCGCTCGCCCGATCCGCAGGCAGCGCTCGACGAGGCGCTCGATGTGGCGATGAGGATCAAGCCTGCGCGCCACAACTTTGCCATCGACGAACGCGGCCAGGCGCCAGCGCTGTCTCGCCACATGTCGATGACGGGCGGCTGAGACCCGGCATGGCATTGAAGCTTGTCTTTCTGGGCCGGCTTGCCGATGCGGCAGGCGGCGAGGAGCGCGAGGTTGCCGCCGTCCCTTCCATCGCGGCGCTGATCGCGGGCCTCGAACCGGATCTTTCCGCCGCGCTTGGCGGGCCGAGAGTAAAAATCGCGGTCAACGGCAACATCGTGGCCGACCGAGCGATGTTCACCCTGCGCGATGGCGACGAGGTTGCCTTCCTGCCGCCTGTCAGCGGAGGCTGACATGGTCAAAAAGCTCCAGCGGAGGCTGATGGAATGAAGGACGTGCGCCTTCTGACCGAGCCATTCAATCCCGGCGCATTTGTCGGCCCGTTCAGCAATGCGCATCCCGGCCTTGGCGGCATTTGCAGCTTTGTCGGCGAAGTGCGTCCGGGCGACGGCGTAGAGGCGCTCGAACTGCGGCATTACGAGCCGCTGACCCTGCCGGGCATGGATGCATTGGCCGATGCTGCGCTGGACCGGTTCGATCTCATGGGCCTGCTGATTGTGCATCGCACGGGAGTGTTGTTGCCGCGCGAGCCGATCGTGCTCGTCTCGGCAGCGGCGCGCCACCGGCGCGATGCGATCCAGGCAGTCGATTTCGCCATGGATCACCTCAAGAGCGATTCGTGGTTCTGGAAGCGCGAGAAGCGTGCCGACGGCTGGCACTGGATCGAGCCGCGCGAGCAGGACCATGCCGATCTGGCGCGGTGGCAGGAAAAAATCACACAGGTTTGATCGAGGTCAAGGCGCTGGCGCGTCGATTGACCCATTGCTCGGGACACGAAAGGAACCCGAGAGATGGCTCAAAAGATTTCCCAGCAAGACCTCGCGAACATCGCAACGATTACCGATGCGCCGGCCCTTACCAAGGTCGATCGCTCGTTCGGTCTACCGACCGGGCTCTACGTTGCCACCGTAGCCGCCTACATGGGCTTCATCGCCGTGATGGCTCTGGCCCTGATGAACCCTGGGCTGGTGATCCCGATGGCGATCTTTGCGCTGTTTGTCGTTGCTGGCTTCGGCGTTCCGACGGTCTGGGTGCGGATGAACCCGGCCAACGACAGCCGCGCACTGACGTTCGACCAGTTCCGCCATCGCGGCATTGAAACGCTCACCGGCAGGCTGAGCGCAGGTCAGGCCAGTGTGCAGGTGCCGATCCTGCCGGTCCTGATCCTTGCTTGGGGACTTACCTGTTCCGTTATCATTGCGCTGACCTGAAAAACGTCTCTTTCTCTGCCCAGGCAGCGCCGTGACGAAGCCTCCCCTAAGCTCACAGGGGAGGCTTCGAACGTTTCCGGGCGGACGATTTCGTTCTCAAAGCCGCGCCGCGAGGCGCGCAATCGTGCGGTCCTGTTCGTCCACCCACCCTGCAATCCGGGCGAGCGCGCTGGCGAGCGCCTCTGCCGTCGGCGTAATCCGCGCCGGATCGGCGAGTCGCTCTTCGGCATAGAGACTGTCGAGATCGGCCTGCGCGATAACCGTCTCGCTACGCAGCGATTGCAGGTCCGCCAGCGCAACATGCGCCGTCACCCAGGCATCCGTGGCTGTGCCGCTGCCGCGTGCGGCGGCAATCGCGCCTGTCGCCTTGGCGATTCCCCCAGTGAAGGAAGTATGAGCCTTGCGGGCTCGTTCGACCGCTTGGTCGATACGTTGCCCGTTCGTGGCATCGAGGGGCGGCGGCGGCAGGGGCTCCGCCGCTTCGCCTGCAACCGGTTGTGCGCTTCCGCTCACTCGTTCGGCATCGCGGATCGCCAGCGACGGGTAGGGTCCGCTCGTGCTCGCGCAAGCGCCAAGCAGGGCGCAAAGCGCTATCGAGGAGAGGCAGGAATGCATGCGCGTCATGAGCTGGCCTTAGCATGGCCGCC
>JAURNJ010000077.1 GCA_030830245.1 Novosphingobium sp.
CCAGTTTGCCAACGCTCGCCGCACACGCTTGCACATGGCGCACAATGCTCTAGTCCCAACGCGATACGTCTAACTGATTGAAACACGCAAGAGGGAAGCAGGATGTCTGAAGTCGTTCGTTACGAGATCGTCGAGGACTGGATCGCGCTGGTCACCATCGATCGACCGGAAAAGCGCAACGCCGTGAACGTCGAGGTAGCGCAGGGCATGGCCGCTGCCGTCACCCGCAGCGAGGCGGACGACAAGGTGCGCGTGGTGGTGCTGTGCTCGTCTGGCGGCGAGGTGTTTTGCGCCGGGGCGGACCTGAACGCGGTTTCCGAGGGGCGCGGCCAGGAACTCTATGTCGATGGTTTCGGCTTCGGCGGCTTTGTCGAGGCGAAGCGCAGGAAGCCGTGGATCGCTGCGGTCGGCGGTCAGGCTCTGGCGGGCGGCATGGAGCTATCGCTCGCCTGCGACATGATCGTTGCGGGTGAGGAAGCGAAGTTCGGCCTGCCTGAGCCGAAGCGCGGGCTTCTGGCAGGTGCGGGCGGCATTAGCAGGCTGGCCAAGGTCATACCGCGCAACGTCGCCACCGAGATCATCGTGACCGGCGATCCGATCACTTGCGCTCGCGCATACGAGATCGGTCTCGTCAACAAGGTCACGCCCACCGGCCAGCATATCGAGGGCGCGCTGGCCATCGCCCGGTCCATTGCTGTCAATGCACCGCTCGCAGTGCAGGGCGCCCTTGCTTTGGCGAAGCAGGCTATCGATCTTTCCGATGAGCAGGGCATGCGGGCGGGCGACGAAGCCATCGCAACCTTGCGCAACACCGAAGACTGGAAGGAAGGCCCGCTGGCCTTCGTGGAGAAGCGTGCGCCCGTCTGGAAGGGCCGCTGAGCGTGTCTGGCAGCGAGCTCGCGTCCTTCTTCACGCCGAGAAACATCGCGCTGGTCGGCGCATCGGACAAGTCTGCCTGGAGCCAGATGGTTGCGGGTTGTTTCGACCTGTTCGGCCACACCGGAAAGCTCTTCGCCGTCAATCGCGGCGGCAAGGAAGCGCACGGCTTTCCCGGCTTCACCAGCTGCACGCAGATACCCGATCCTGTCGATGCCGCATTCGTCTACGTTCCGGCTGCTGCGGTAGTCGAGGCGCTTCAAGACTGCGCTAAGGCCGGTATCTGCAATGCCGTGATCCTCAGCTCCGGCTTTGCCGAGGCCGGAGAAGAAGGCGCGGCTATGCAGGAAGAGGTCGCCCGGACCGCGCGCGATCTTGGCATCCGCTTCCTCGGGCCCAACTCGATGGGTTTTGCCAACCTTGCCCATGGCAGCGTGATGACCTCGATCAAGTCGCGCCGCCCGGTTCGCAAGGGGAGGCTGGCGATAGTCTCGCAATCGGGCGCGCTGGTGAACGAGATGGGCAAGGTCGCGCACCTCAACGGCATCGGCCTCGCATTTCTCGGCGCGACCGGCAACGAGGCGGGCCTCTCGATCACCGACCTGCTCGAATACCTGGTTGAGGACGAGGAAGTTGGCGCAATCTGCATCTACTCCGAGGGTATCCGGGATCACGACCGGTTCATTGCCGCAGCCCTGCGTGCACGGGAACTGAAAAAGCCGGTCGTGCTGATCAAGCTGGGGCGTTCGGCAGTGTCGGGCGCGATTGCGCAGGCGCATACTGGCTCGCTGATTGGCGACGATGGCGTGTTCGATGCCATGTGCCGCCGGACCGGGGTAATCCGCTGCTCCTCCCTGGAGGAAGTGATTGCGACCGCAAACCTGCTCGGCACGACCGGACCCATCGATCCGCCCCGCATCGCGCTGTGTTCGATTTCCGGCGGGGCCTGTGCCCTGCTTGCCGATCTGGCGCACGAATACGGGCTGGACGTAGTGCCCTATGCTCCCGAGACGCAGGAAGCTCTTGCGAAAGTGCTGCCCTCGTTCGCTTCGACCCTGAATCCGCTCGATACGACAGGTGTCCTCGTTCAGCAGCCGGAGCTGTGGCAGGAGGTTATCCCGATCCTGGCGCGCGATGCGAACACCGGGCTTGTGATCGTCTCGCAGCCGTTGCCCAATGTCGATACCGAGCTGGCGACCCTTACCTCTACGATCGAGGCGATCACGGCGGGCTTCCATGCTGCGAACCACCCCGCGATCATTGTCGATTTCTGCATGCAGACGCGTTCCGCCGAGCAGCTCGCCCTTCTCGAAAGGCTTGGCGTCGAACTCCCGATGCCGGGCCTGGTGATTACCGTTCAGGCGCTTGCCAACCTGCAATGGTGGTCGCAGGCGCTGTCGAAGCCCGTCAGTTCTCGGGCGCTTCCCGAAATTTCGGGGGAACACCCGTCAGGCGAGCGAGAGACGCTTGCTTATCTTGCGAAATACGGTGTTCCAGTGATCCCTTCGAGTCTGGCGACGAGCGCCGAAGAAGCGCAAACAGCCGCGTCCGAACTGGGCGGGCTGGTGGCGTGCAAGATTGCCTCTCCGGATATCGCCCACAAGACCGAGGCTGGCGGGGTGAGGCTCAATGTCGAGCCGGCTGACGCGGGCAAGGCGTTCGACGACATCGTCGCTTCCG
>JAURNJ010000078.1 GCA_030830245.1 Novosphingobium sp.
CGCGGAACGCCCCGCCGTGGTGCGCGCGCAGGAGCGGATTGCCAAGGATTTCAGCGCCCGCATGGCCGCAACCATGGATTCGGCAAGCCGCGCCGATGTCGAGCGTTTCTACGGCATCGACGAGACCATGCCGGAAGCAAAACTCGCACGGGTTCCGGACTGATGTTCCCGCGCTCGCCAGAGTGGAAAACTCGCCCGGCCAAGTAGGAAACCACCCTTCGAGCACCTATCTTGGATGGTCTGCGCTCACCCAATCGAAAGACTCGCGACATGCCCCTTCTCGAAGCCCGCAAGACCTACAAGCCATTCGAATATCCGTGGGCCTACGAGTTCTGGAAGCGCCAGCAGCAGGTCCACTGGCTGCCCGAGGAAGTGCCGCTGGGCGAGGATTGCCGCGACTGGGCGCAGAAGATTTCCGAGCATGAGCGCAACCTGCTCACCCAGATCTTCCGCTTCTTCACCCAGGCCGATGTCGAGGTGCAGGATTGCTACCACGACAAGTATGCCCGCGTGTTCAAGCCGACCGAGATCAAGATGATGCTCGCCGCCTTCTCCAACATGGAGACGGTGCACATCGCCGCCTATTCGCACCTGCTCGACACCATCGGCATGCCCGAAAGCGAATACGGCATGTTCCTCGAATACCAGGAACTGCGCGACAAGCACGATTACCTGCACACCTTCGGCGTCGACAGCGACGAGGATATCGCCCGCACCCTCGCCATGTTCGGCGGCTTTACCGAGGGGCTGCAGCTGTTCGCCAGCTTCGCCATGCTGATGAACTTCCCGCGCTTCAACAAGATGAAGGGCATGGGCCAGATCGTCTCGTGGTCCGTCCGCGACGAGAGCCTGCACTGCGAAGGCATCACCCAGCTGTTCCACACCTTCGTCAAGGAGCGCGGCTGCCTGACCAAGTCGGTGAAGGAAGACATCATCGATTGCTGCCAGAAGACGGTGCGGCTGGAAGATGCCTTCATCGATCTGGCTTTCGAGATGGGGCCGGTGCCGGGGATGACCGCCAAGGACATCAAGCGCTATATCCGCTACATCGCCGACTGGCGGCTGCGCCAGCTTGGGCTGCCCGAAATCTACATGGTGGACGATCACCCGCTGCCGTGGCTCGCGCCGCTGCTCAACGGGGTGGAGCACGCCAACTTCTTCGAAACCCGCGCGACCGAATATTCGAAGGGCGCCACTCGGGGAGACTGGAACACCGTCTGGGCGAACTTCGACCAGAGGCGAAAGGCGAAGGCCAACGACACCGAAGACACCGACGACGGTTCCGAGCCGGATATGTTCGCGGCGGAGTAGGAGTTGTGACGTTTTGTTAGTTTGCCGGATAGTAACGCCGAAGGAATTACGATGCCTGATGGCGAAAAAATCTTATTGACGAAGCTAAATCAGCGTTAGAGCGCGTTCAAGAATTTGACGCGGATTCGTTGATTCGCAGGGAAGATCTTGGGAAAGATGCTTTCGACGAAGCTGTTAAGCCCGCTCAACGTATAATTGATTTATTCAACACGCTGCCTTCTTCTCATTTGAGATTCTTTCCAGATGAACAGTTGGTTTCTGTTCGAAATTCCGCTAACTCTTTCTATAATTTGCTCGACAGTTTCAACAACTTCGACGTTGCTTCTGCGGAGCCAAACGTTGCAGACGCACGAAATGATCTCTTGAGTAGATTGTCTGCTCAGTTTCAACCGACCTTCAATGTCTTGGCTCCTCTTGTTTCGTTTGCGACTTCGATGGCGCAGGACTTCCAAGCACTTGAGCGTGAGGCGAGGGCTGCGACACAGGCCGCTAAGGATCAGGCGGCTGGCATCCTTGAAGAACTTTCTACCCAAAAGAAAATCGTCGACTCGATTATAACTGAAGTGCGCTCGGCGGCGGCCGAGCAAGGCGTTGGGAAGCAGGCTATCCATTTAAAAACGAAGCTGACAATCATGCTGCCTTAAGCTCGAAATGGCTCGAAAGGACTGTGAAGGCGGCAATTATATTGATAATATATCCTATTATTTCTCTTTTTATACACAGAATCGATGGAATTGCGGATGGTGATTACGCAATGTTCCAACTTGCGGTGAGTAAAATATTGATTTTTGTAGTGCTAGCTTACGGGGTCATCCTGAGCGCCCGCAATTTTCTGTCTCACAAGCACAACGAGATCATAAACCGTCACAGGCAGAATGCTTTAGCGACGTTCTCGGCATTAGCTGAAGCGACGTCTGACGCGGCTAGTTCTGACATCGTTCTGAGCCATGCGGCAGCTTGTATATTTGCGCCACAGGAGACCGGATATACGAAGTCTGACTCAGTTCACACAGAAGGAGTTCCTGCGCTCCAAATTTTACCACGGATCGGCGCGGCCACTGGATCAAGCTCTTAGTGATTGGTTGATTCAACACCAACTCCCCCGATACCCCTTCCACGTTTCCGCATAGCCTTCGCGCACCAGCACCTCGCCAAGGCTCTCGCCGTCGCGGGACAGCACCCGCAGCAGCCTGCCATAGCGGTCGGCATCTTCCGCGCCGAAGCCCTGCTTGCGGATTTCGAACGGCCCCTGGTTGAGCAGCGTGGTCAGCCGCTGCGTCGCCCGTTCCGCCAGCTGCCCTTCGCGCGCGCATTCCGGCTCCGACAGTTCGGGCGTGTTGATATCGGCAATCCTGATCTTGTTGCTGCGATACCAGATCGTGTCGCCATCGACGACGCAGGTATAGCGAATCTCGCCGCAGCGGCTGAACTGCGCGCTCACCTGGTCGATGGGCGTCTCTCCCGGCGCGTCGAGCGGGATCGCCCAGCCCGGCGGTCCGCCATCCCATAGGAACACGGCAGTGAACACCGCGAGTGGGGCGACGATGAAATAGGGTGTCCACGGCGAAGGAGCCCTGCCGCGCTCGCGCCTGACCATCCGCTGCGACGCCTTGCGGGCGTGCCGCGCGCCGCTCCCCTTGTGAGAGTAGCGCCTTGCCATGCCGGGCAGGGTAAGCCCGGCAGGGTAAAGGAACCTTCAAGCAGTCGGACGACATTGTTGTCACTGGCAATCCCCATCACACACACCTCCACCCCGGCCAGCTTTGCGCTGCCGGGTGAGGCAAAGGGAACGATGACCGGCGCGGGGTTGCCGCATTTTGTGCCCGGACTCGACGACGCTTGGGTACTCGAAGTTCAAGAAGGGAAGTGCGTCGAGATTTGATGCCACCGGCCGAGGGTTCCCGCTCCAGCTATGATGCGACGGAACGGAGCCATATCGTGGCGGCTTGCCATTGCGAACGTTCGGCTTCGAATGCCGGGACGCCCGCGCCGATCATCTCCCGCGCTTCCGCACCCGTTCAGGCACGAACTGCGGGACGGTCCATCCGAAGCGCCTGCAGCCGCACCGGACGCGCAGGGGCATATGCGATTCGGGGTGCTGTAGGAAAATGGTTTCTTGCGGGGCGTGAGTTTACGACCTGCGCACCACCAGCACCGGCATGATCGCGAATACCGCCTGACCAGCCAGCCCCAGCGCGCCCGGAGTCTCCTTCATCGCTCCCAGCCATTGCGCAAGGCTTTGTCCCAGCGTGATCGCCAGAAGCGCCTCGCCCGCCATCAGCAGAGCAAACGCCAGCGCACCCATCGCCGCCGCCTGACCCGCCGACGTAATCCCGAAGCTCCGCGTGAACGCCCTCGCCGCCAGCCAGCTTGCCGCCAGCATCACCGGCAGTTCCACCAGCACCGCGCCCGTCTCGCCGATCCCCGGCGCGAGCCACAGCGTGCGCACCGTGCCCAGCACGAAGCCCAGCGCGAAGATCGCGCCCAATAGGCCAGGGCTGCTTTTGCCGTTTGCATAACCGCAACTTGCCCCAGACGCGCGCGGCGCGCTACCGTCCCGGAAAGAATCAGGAGAGAGACCAATGCTCAAAGGCCAGAAGATCCTCATCACCGGCCCCGCCGGCCAGATCGCCACGCCGATCACCAAATCGCTCGCGGCGGACAACGAGGTGTGGGGGATCGCCCGCTTCAGCCAGCCGGGCAGCCGCGAGGAGGTGGAGGGCTGGGGCGTCACCACCCGCAAGATCGAGCTTGGCGGCGACGACTTTGGCGACCTGCCCGACGATTTCGACGCCGTGCTCCACCTTGCCGCCTACATCGTTCCCGGCGGCGACTATGACAGCGCGATCAGGGTCAACGCCGAGGGCACCGGCCTGCTCATGCGCCATTGCCGCAATTCGAAGCGCTTCATGGTGATGACCACGAGCAGCGTCTATGCGCCCAACCCGGACGGCATGCACCTCTACAAGGAAGACGATCCGGTGGGCGATGGCGCGCTGCCCGGCATGCCGACCTATGGCATCTCCAAGCTGATGGAAGAGGGCGTGGCGCGCGCCTGCGCCCGCCTGTTCAACCTGCCGACCGTGATCGCGAGGATGAATTCGGCCTACGGGTCGAACGGCGGCCTGCCCAGCCATCACCTCGCCAACCTGCTGAAGGGGGAGACGATCCGCCTGCGCTCGAACCCCAACGGCTACAGCCCGATCCACGAGCGCGACATCGTCGACCAGGTGGAAGGCGTGCTGTCGGCTGCCTCGGTGCCTGCCACCATCGTCAACTGGTGCGGAGATGAGGCTGTCTCCGCGCAGGACATGATCGCCTATATGGCCGAATTGACCGGGCGCGAGCCGAAGATCGAATACTACTCCGCGCCTTTCGCCCAGCCGGGCGTCGCCTGCGACCCGACCAAGCGCATCGCGCTGACCGGGCCGGGCAAGGTTTCATGGCGCGAGGGCATCCGCGAGATGATCGAGGCAAGGCACCCCGAGGCGCTGGTTTGATCTGGACCCTGCCGGTCAACTCTTGTCCGGGCCGCAGGCCCGCAAGCGCGAACGCGCGCCCGAGCTTATGCGAGGAAAGCCAAGGCGGCGGATGCCGCCGCCGGCGCTTGAGGCCAGACAGGAAACTGCTCAAACCGCCATCAGGCTGCCGCCATTGAGGTTGACCGCCTGGCCGTTGATCCAGCCCGCTTCCTCGTCCGAAAGCAGGAACGAGACGAGCGACGCCACATCCTCCTCGCTGCCATGGCGGGGGCTGGGCGTGGTCTTGAGCATGGCGTCGCGCTCGGCCTGGCTCATGTTGATCATGATCGCGTCGGTCAGGATCACGCCGGGGCAGACGCAGTTGGCGCGGATGCCTTCCTTGCCCCAGCGATCGGCAACGTGGCGCATCAGGCCGTTCAGCCCGGCCTTGGCGATGTAATAGCTCATGCGCATCGGCGCCGATCCCTTGCTGGCGCCGGACGAGGTATAGACGATGGAACCGCCGCCCGCCTTGAGCATCTCGGGGATGGCGAAGCGGCTGCACAGCAGGTGGCCGCGCAGCGAAACTTTGTGCATGCGGTCGAACACGGCAAGGTCGGTGGAGACGACGTCTTTGTCTTCTAGGTTGCGCTCCCGGTCGGTGGCGTTGACGTGCATCAGGTCGAGCTGGCCGTATTCGGAAACGACGCGGGCGACCGTGTCGCGCACCGAATCCTCCTCGGTGATGTCGAAACGCAGGGCGAGGCCCTCTCCGCCATCGGCCTTGACACTCTCGATCAGCTTCGCTGCGCCCGCTTCGTTGACATCGGCGACGACGACTTTCGCGCCTTCGCGGGCGAGCCGCCGCGCGGTCATCGCGCCCATGCCCGTGGCGCTTCCCGCGCAGAGCACCACCTTGCCTTCGTGCCTTCTCATTCCCGTCCTCCGTTTGTAGCATGCAGACTAACGCCTGAAGCGTGCAGGGCAATGGTCGGAAAAATTTGCGTTCGCGCAATGATCGGGACGCCTCCACCTGCGAGGTATATGCTGCAACCATTGAAGGAGAGACCCGATGAACCATACAAGGCTGGCGCTCTGCGCGTACCTCGCCCTAGGACTTGCTGCCTGCGCGCAGGAACAGCCGACGGATTATGAGACTGACGTTGTCGACAAGAGCGGCGGCGAACTCATCGTCGAGGACGAGGATCCCAATGCTGTCGAAGTCAAGGTGCCGGAAACGAAAATGACCAACGTGCCGGACGAAGCGCAAGCTACCGGCGCACCAGAGGCTCAGTAGACCCGGCTTCCCAGCGTCGCAAAATGGCTTCGAACTGGCGTGACAGGCCGTGTCACGCCAGCCAGGTGCCGGGATTGGGCATGGGTTCGCGCTTCTGCGCGTTGATCAGCGAGAGCACGCTGCGCACCACGACCAGCACGGCCGTTGCCAGCAGGATGAAGAAGCCGATCACCACGATGAGGAGTATGAACCCGACGATCGAGCCGATTAGGCCGATCCAGAAGGTGTTGATGAGGTATTCGTAGTGGGACTTCTCCCATTCCTCCTTCGCGTCCGACTTCCAAACGAAGGCCAGCACCACCCCGACAAGCGCAGTCACGCCCAGGATGAAGGACGAAATGTAGAGCAGGCTGATGATGGTCGGCTGGTTGAAGTCGAAGCCTGAACCTGTCGCAGAGCCGGTGCCGGCGGGCTTCGCGCCCGGCGGTGGCGGCGGTGGAGGCGCGGCGGACTCGCGCGGGGTCGCCTGTGGCATCATGCTTTCGGGCGGCCCTTCGAGGCTTCCCCTGTCGTCACCCTGGTTCATCGCAACGCATCCCCCGCAGTGAAACCTGCTTCGACCATATCGCTTCGCCGTGTGCAAGTCAGCTCGAAGCGGAGCCGCTAGCGGAACACCAGTCCGAGCGTTTGCCCCGCCACGGCTCGGCAAGGCCCTCCGCGACGAGGATTGCGCCCAGGCTCCGCCCGCCCTGACGCACTACGCGCAGCAACCGGCCGTAGCGGTCGCGCTCGCGCTCGCCCGGCACCAGCTCGATCCCGCCTCGGTCGAGCAGGCCCAGCAGGCGCAGCGTGGCCCGGCGACCCAGCTCCGCTTCGCGCGGGCAACCCGGATGGCTGGTTTCAGGCGTGTTGATGTCGGCGATGCGTACTTTCTCGCCTCCCAGCCAGAATGTGTCGCCATCGACGACGCACGCGATGCGCGGGGCTGAGGAACACAGCGTGAAGGCGGCGGCGAGGGAGAGGGCAAGCGCAGGCATTGCCCACGCCATGCCCGTGTCGCGGCTGGCCGGAACCTTGGCAAAGGTCCGATACGGAGCAAAAAACTACGCAATTCTGCGAGTTTTCAACCTATCAGGAACAGCCCGGCTAGTGCCCCGCTCATCATGTTGGCAAGGCTTGCCGCGGCGAGGGCGCGAATGCCCAGCCGGGCCACGACCGCGCTCTGGTTCGGGGCAAGGTTGCCGA
>JAURNJ010000008.1 GCA_030830245.1 Novosphingobium sp.
CGCAGGTCTCGATCATTGCCCACAGCTGCATGCCGGGATGCGCGTTATCGAGCATCAAGTTGTATCGGGCGATGTCTCCGGCGCTGCCTACCTTGGGCACCAGCACTGCATCGACGCGCGAAGCGGCTATCGCCGCGAGATCGTCCGCACCCCATTGCGTGCCGAGGCCGTTGGCGCGAATTGCCACTTCCTTGCTGCCAAAGTCACCAGCGGCAACCGCCT
Source organism: Novosphingobium sp. (assembly GCA_030830245.1). GTDB lineage: Bacteria > Pseudomonadota > Alphaproteobacteria > Sphingomonadales > Sphingomonadaceae > Novosphingobium. The sequence continues at coordinate 223 of JAURNJ010000008.1, forward strand.
CGATGGCGGCCTCGCGGGCCGAGACCTTGGCATCGGGCGCAACCGCGTCCTCAAGGTCCAGAATGATGATGTCAGCCGGTAGCGAACGCGCCTTTTCGATGGCGCGCGCGTTCGAGGCGGGAAGGTAGAGCGCGCTGCGGCGCGGGCGGTGGACTGTGGTCATTGCAATGGCTCACTTGCTGGTACACCGGCCGGACCACCCCCAGACCGGCCGACGAACCCCGTCATGAAGAATGCCAGCGCGCCAAGCAGGGTCAACACCGCGCAGATGGCGAGAAACACATCGTAGCTGCCGTACGATCCCAGTGTGAGGCTGAGGGTTATCGACCCCGCTGCCGAGGCGATGAACATGGCGCTGGCTATGAACGAGAAGACGAAGCTGTACTGGCGCAGGTCGAAACTGCGCGAGGTGAGGAAGGAGGCGATGTCCCCTTCGCCGCCCTGCGCGAGGCCCACGAGCAGGATTGCTCCGACCAGGATCCAGCCTGCATCATAGGGCGAGGCGAGCGCGAGGAAACCGACGGCTGGCAGGCCAAGCGCGAAGATCGCCACATAATGCGCCGGAACCCGGTCCAGAGCGACGCCGCTGACAAGCCTGCCGATAACCACCCCGGTGGCGTAGAGCGAGACGATCCAGGTCGCCAGCATGCTCGGTGCGCCACTCTCCATCACAACGAGCTTGAGTTGCGAGCCGACCAGCACCTGCGGGAAATTGCAGAAGAACATGCCCACCATCATCAACGCAAAGGCAGGTTGCCGGGCTATGACCCGCAGGTCCTGCCAGAATGTGCCTGTGGGTCGAAGGTGCGGCGCATCGGGATCGATCTCGCCAGGAGCGACGCGCACGATGCGGCTGCGTCCGATCAGGACCAGTGCCGAAACCCCGCCGATTGCGGAGATCAGGGCCAGAAGGCGATAGCCCGCGCGCCAGCCTTCGGCTTCGATTGTTGCGCCGACAACCGGCGTCAGCACCGCGCCGATGACCGGCGCGCCCGTCATCGCCAGCGACAGCGCCATACCGCGCGCTGCATTGAACTTTTCGACCACGACCCTGGTGTAGCACAGCGTGCCGACGAGCATCCCGACGAGCGCCTGGACGAAGGAAATCGCGAAGAAATGGCCGATGTTCCCGTTCATCATGCTGAAGGCCAGGAACGTCAGCGGCAGCACGGCGACGCCGATACCGGCGGCAAAGCGCGCACCGAACCTGTCGGTGAGGCGACCCTGGAAGGGCAGCACGACCATCGTTGCCAGCGGCATGACGCCAATCAGCGCGAACTGCGATTTCTCCCAGCCGAATTCGGCCAGCAAGGGCGGCGCGAACAGGTTGGTCATGTAATGGTTCATCGCGGCGCCGAAGCCGATCCCCAGCGCCGCGCCAAGCAGGTTGTGCCCGTGCGCCTTGAACTCACCCCAGTAGGACAGCGTCTCTCTCCCGGTCGCCGTCCGGCGGCGAATCCTGCACACTCTCTTGGGAGAGACCGAACGTTTTGGCAATGCAGTCCGGACTTGCGTATCGGCGCGCGGCAGGGCAACGCCCGGGCGGCAATCGCAACGAAACAAGGGAGAGCAAGACCATGGCAGCCTACATCATCTTCACGCGCGAGGAACCGATCAAGGACGCGGACGCGATGAAGGCCTACCAGGAAACCAACGCCAAGGGCGGGCGCACCGAAGGGATGGAGGCGCTGGTCGTCTATGGCGATCTTCAGGGGCTCGAAGGCGAAGCACCCGACGGCGCGGTCGTGCTCAAGTTCGAGAACCGCGAAAAGGCGCTGGAATGGTACAACCGCCCGATCTACCAGGAAGCGGTCAAGCATCGCATGAAGGCCGCCCATTACCGAGTATTCCTGGTCGACGGCCTCTGAAATCGCCTTGACCCGCGTGCCTTCCCGCGCCATCGCGGCGCGGTGAAGACCCCGCAGAAAGGCCTGCGGGGCCAGGAAGGACGCGACGACACCATGGCTACTGAAATTCTGCTTCCCAAGCTCGGCTTCTCGATGACCGAGGGTCAGGTAGCCGAATGGCTCGCCAAGGACGGCGAGGCGGTGACCGAGGGGCAGCCGCTCTACTCGCTCGAAGCCGACAAATCGACCAACGAGGTAGAGGCACCTGCCAGCGGTACCCTGCGCATCGTCATACAGCCGGGCGAAACCCACGAAATCGGCACGGTGCTCGGCTATATCGAGTAATCGCGCGCGGGGCCGGGCCCCGGATCGCGCTACATTGGAGTTCATGCCACCATGCGTGCCGAAGGGCAGGCCCATATCGAACGGATCGAGGCGGCGCTCGCGCTCGTGCGCAAGTTCCTTGACTGGGAGCGCGCGTTGCGTCGTCTCGACGAGCTGAACGCGCGCGTCGAGGATCCCAAGTTGTGGGACGACCCCAAGCAGGCCGAAGCGGTGATGCGCGAACGCCGCCAGCTCGATGCCGCTATCGGCACTGTTCGGGAAATCAGCCAGGAAATGGCCGATGCCATCGAATTCGTCGAACTGGGCGAAGCCGAGGGCGACGAAGCGACCGTGAACGAGGGTATCGAGACGCTCGCCCGCCTTGCCGACCGCGCCGATGCCGACAAGGTGCAGGCCCTGCTTGGAGGCGAGGCCGATGGCAATGACACGTACCTTGAAATCCATGCCGGGGCAGGGGGCACCGAAAGCCAGGACTGGGCCGAAATGCTTCAGCGCATGTACACGCGCTGGGCGGAGCGGCGCGGCTACAAGGTCGAGATGGTCGACTATCATGCGGGCGAACAGGCCGGGATCAAGAGCTGCACGCTGCTGATCAAAGGCCAGAACGCCTATGGCTACGCCAAGACCGAGAGCGGCGTTCACCGGCTGGTGCGCATCAGCCCCTATGACAGCTCGGCGCGGCGCCACACCAGCTTCTCGTCGGTCTGGGTCTATCCGGTGATCGACGACAGTTTCGAGATCGACATCAATCCCGCCGATCTCAAGATCGACACCTACCGGGCGAGCGGCGCAGGTGGGCAGCACGTCAACACCACCGATTCCGCGGTGCGCATCACGCACCAGCCTTCGGGCATTGTCGTCGCCAGCCAGATCGACCGTTCGCAGCACAAGAACCGCGAAATCGCCATGGGCATGCTCAAGGCGCGCCTGTTCGAAGAGGAGATGCGCAAGCGCGAGGAAGCGGCAAGCGCCGAACATGCCTCCAAATCCGACATCGGCTGGGGCCATCAGATCCGCTCTTACGTTCTCCAGCCCTACCAGCAGGTCAAGGACCTGCGCACCGGCGTGACCTCGCCGACGCCCGGCGACGTGCTCGATGGCGAACTTGACCCGTTCATGGCTGCCGCCTTGTCGCAGCGGGTCTCGGGCGAAAGCGTCGAGGTGGAGGACATCGATTGACGAGGGCGCTTGCCTGCCTGCTTGCCCTGGCGCTGGTTTCGCCGCTTGCGGGCTGCAAGAACGACGATCTCGACGCTGACCGGCCGAAAACTGCGCGCGCGTTTCCTCGTCCGGACCGCCCAGTGTCCGGACCCGGCGGCAATGCCTTTGCACCTGAAGCGCAGCGCGACAGCGTCAACGAAGCAAAGCAGGTGATGGATATGGCCCGGATCGAGCCGGGCATGACAGTTGCAGATATTGGCGCGGGCGAGGGTTACTACACCGTCCGCCTCGCGGAACGGGTCGGCGAAAAGGGGCGGGTGGTCGCGCAGGACATCGATACCGAGGCGCTGCGCCTGCTGGGCTTGCGGATCGAGCGCGAGCGGCTCGACAACGTGTCCATCCTGCGCGGCAATCCGGACGATCCGCGCTTGCCGATGGGCAGCTTCGATCGCGTGTTCCTAGTCCACATGTATCATGAAGTCACGGAGCCATACGCCTTCCTTTGGCGGCTGCGCAGCGCCATGCGCAAGGGCGGCAAGGTCATCGTTGTTGAAACCGACCGGCCAACGGACCGGCACGGCATTCCGCCAACACTGCTGTTCTGCGAATTCAAGGCCGTGGGCTATCGCCTCGGCGCATTTGTGCTAAAGCCGGAAATCAACGGTTACTACGCGCGTTTCGACCCCGTGCTGAAGCGCCCCGAGCCGACGCAAATCCGTCCTTGCCGGGCGAATGCGCAAATGGCAGCGGCGACACCGTAAACGCGCGGATTTGGGAAAGACAGGCGGGAAATGGCATTCAAGGGGCTCAAACCCATTCTATACGGCGGCCGCGAGGTCTGGCCGCTGGTCGAAGGCGGCAAGGGCGTTTCGGCCACCAATCATGCCAGCTCTGGCGCCTGGGCCGCGGCAGGCGGGATCGGCACGGTCAGCGCCGTCAATGCCGACAGCTATGACCCGACCGGCAAGATCATCCCGCAGGTCTATGATCAGCTTACCCGGCGAGAGCGACACGAACAGCTGATCCGCTACGGCATCGACGGGGCAGTGGAGCAAGTACGCCGCGCCTACGATATTGCCGGAGGCAAGGGCGCGATCAACATCAACGTGCTGTGGGAAATGGGCGGCGCACAGCCGATCCTGGAGGGAGTTCTGGAGCGCACGAAGGGGCTTGTGGCCGGTGTCACCTGCGGCGCGGGCATGCCCTACAAGCTCTCAGAAATCGCTCAGCGGTATAATGTGAACTATCTGCCGATCATAAGTTCGGCGCGCGCCTTCAGGGCGCTGTGGAAGCGCGCCTACAGCAAAGTGCCCGAACTGCTCGGCGCGGTGGTCTACGAAGACCCCTGGTTGGCGGGCGGCCACAACGGCCTGTCCAACGCCGAAGACCCCCTCAAGCCTGAGGACCCGTTCCCGCGCGTCAAGGCTGTGCGCGACACGATGCGCGCGGAAGGCATTTCGGACGATGTGCCGATCGTCATGGCTGGCGGCGTGTGGTTTCTGCGCGAGTGGGAGAACTGGATCGATAATCCCGAGCTGGGCCAGATCGCATTCCAGTTTGGCACCCGCCCGCTGCTCACGCACGAGAGCCCGATTCCGCAAGGCTGGAAGGATGCGCTTCGAGAGCTTGAACCCGGCGATGTGCTGCTGCACCGTTTCTCGCCGACCGGTTTCTACTCGTCGGCAGTCAAGACAAGGTTCCTCAAGAGCCTCGAGGCTCGTTCGGAGCGTCAGATCCCCTATTCGAAGGTGCAGGCTGGCGAGCATACCGTTAAGCTTGATGTCGGTGTGGGCAACAAGAATTTCTGGGTGACGCGGAAGGACCTCGAACGTGCCCGTGCCTGGGTGGCGCAGGGCCACAACGAGGGCGTTCGCACACCCGACGACACCATCGTCTTCGTCAGCGAGTCAGAGCGCGACACCATCCAGAAGGACCAGAAGGACTGCATGGGATGCCTGTCGCACTGCGGGTTTTCGTCATGGAAGGATCATGACGACTACACCACCGGCAGGCTCGCCGATCCTCGCAGTTTCTGCATCCAGAAGACCTTGCAGGACATCGCCCACGGCGGGCCGGTGGAGGACAACCTGATGTTCGCCGGGCATGCCGCCTACCGCTTCAGGCAGGACCCGTTCTATTCGAACAATTTCACTCCGACGGTAAAGGAATTGGTCGACCGCATCCTGACGGGGGATTGAGGTGGAGATTCGCGCCGCCGACCTCGACGATGCGGCAGTGCGCGAACTGGTGCGGTTCCACCATGCCAACATGCAATCAATGTCGCCGCCCGAGTTTTCCTTTGCGCTCGACATCGACAAGCTGCGCGCGCCGGGAATTCATGTGCTTGCCGCCTATGACGGCCCCGAATTGCTGGGGATCGGCGCAGTTGCGGTTTCGGGGAGCGAGGCAGAACTGAAGTCGATGCGAACCGTGCCCGCCAATTTGCGCTCGGGCGTTGGAACGGCACTCCTGAAAGCGCTGGTCGCCATTGCCCGCGATGCCGGGGTTAGGATGCTCTATCTCGAAACCGGCACCGGTGCGGGCTTCGAACCCGCCTGGCAGCTCTACCTGCGTCATGGCTTCGAACCGTGCGGTCCTTTCGGTGATTACGGGGAGAGCGATTTCAACCGCTTCATGCGGAAAGACCTGTGACTGGCAGGGTCGCATCGTTGAGCCTGTCCGGGCGGCACGAGTTTTCCAAGCAGCTCGCTCAAAGCCTGGAGCTCATCGCTGGCGAGGGAGTCGCGGGCGATGCCCATTGCGGCAGGACGGTGAAGCACCGTTCGCGAGTTGCGATCGATCCGTCGCAACCGAATCTGCGACAGGTTCACTTGATCGCTGCGGAATTGCTCGATGAGCTGAATGCAG
>JAURNJ010000079.1 GCA_030830245.1 Novosphingobium sp.
ATCATAGGCTTCCCGGGGGAGACTGCGGCCTCGGTCCAGAACACCCTCGACTTTATCGAGGAGACCGCGCCCACCTTTTTCGCGGTCGAGAGCTATTTCCACGATCCGAAGGTCCCGGTGCAGGAGCGCGCCGCCGAATTCGGTTTGCAGGGCGCCGCCTACAACTGGAGTCACAACACCATGACCTGGCAGGAAGCCAGCGAGCATGTCGATCATATCTACCGCAACGTCAAGAATTCGGTCCTGCTCCCGCTCTATGGCGTAGACATGTGGTCCGTGCCCTATTTCCTGGCCAATGGAATCACGCGGCAGCAGCTGATCGAGTTCCTGCGGATAGCCCAGACAATGGTAATCCGCTCCTTCGATGAGGAGCGGCCGAACTACGATCGTGAATGGTCGCTGCTGCGCGGCGTATTTCAGCCAACAAGCGCAGCGCTCGTCGATGCGCGTAGCGCCTGAGTCTTCGGAGCCGAAACGGATGGCAAAGGGCGTGTTCATGAACGTTTGTGGCGGCGGCCACGTCATCGCCACCTACGGCATGGTGGCAGAGCTGGTGCGGCGCGGCGACGAGATCGTCTATTTCGAAACTGAGCGCTATTGCGGCGAGATTGAAGCGCTCGGCGCGTCGTTTCGAGCTTATCCAGACGTGCCCGGGCCATACTTCGGCTCGATGGCGAACTGGCGGTTCCATCACGAGCTCGATCTACCGACCGCAATGTGCTGGTGGACGCTGGCCTGGTTTCCGGAACTGCTCGATCGTGTCGCCGCCGAACGGCCGGATTACATCGTCCACGATTCTCTCTGCCTCTGGGGAAAGATGATCGCGGCGCGGCTTGGCGTTCCCGCGATCACCTCGGTGCATACCCCCGCTTTAAACTGGCGCTTGCAACTTCGGTGCGGGACGTTCTGGCGCGACCTGCCGCAGATGGCCGTACGCGGCGCCAAGCCCTATTTCGGCTTTCGCCGCCTCGCTAACGAGCTTCAGCGCCGCCACGGGACGGCAGTCTCGGCGATCGAGACGTATACCAACCCCCAGCCTGTCAATATCTGCCATACTCCACGCGAGTTGCAACCGCACGAGCATCTGTTCGATGACAGCTACCACTTCGTCGGCTCAGTCCATCACCGACCGCCCCAGGAGAGCCCGGGCTTTGATATGAGCCGGCTAGACGACAACATTCTCTATATCGGTTTCGGCACCATCTGCGATCCTGGGCCCGACTTCTTCCGAAATTGCTTGACCGCTTTCGCCGACCTCGGCCTACAAGTCGTGATGCTGCTCTCGGCCAGCACCAAGCCGGAAGATCTCGGAGAAGTACCCGACAATTTCATCGTCTGGAGCATTGATCGCGATGGCCTGCTGCCCCAGCTCGACATCTTGCCGCGCGCGAGACTGTTTGTCATGAACGGCGGCATGGGAGGGGCCCGCGAGGGCTCATGGTTCGGCATTCCGATGCTGGCGATCCCGACAACTTTCGAGACCGATATCATCTCAACCCGGCTTCAGAGTCAGGGCGCCGGCCTCCGCTGCAGCGTTGACGCCTCCCCGGCCGCGCTGCGCGCCGCCGCGAAGCGGCTGCTGTCGGACCCGAGTTTTGCGCGTCACAGCGCCCGAATCGGCGATGCCTGCCGCCGTGCTGGCGGCGCTACCCGCGCCGCCGATCTCATCCAGGATCACGTCGCGAAAGCAAGGCATACTCAGGTCGCGACATCGCTCATAAGCCGGATAGCGGGCAATAATCCATGAAGATATTTATCAGCGGCATCGCGGGCTTCCTCGGTAGTCACCTGGCGGACTACTTCATGCAGCTCGGCCACGAGGTATGCGGCAACGACTCGCTGATTGGCGGCTACCTCGAGAACGTCCCTGACGGCGCAGAGTTTCACCAGATTGATTGCACCTACCTGAACTCAATGGTCAAACTGACCAAAGGCTGCGATATCATTATCCACGCGGCCTGCACGGCCTATGAGGGGCTGTCGGTGTTCTCGCCGCACCTCGTGACACAGAATACGTTCCAGATCACATCGACGATGCTGAGCGCCGCGATCCAGAACAACGTGAAGCGCTTCGTCTACTGCTCGAGCATGGCGCGCTATGGAGCCCAAGACACGCTGCCGTTCACTGAAGACATGGTGTGCCGACCACAGGACCCCTATGGCATAGCAAAATACGCGGCGGAAATGCTGGTCGCTTCGCTGTGCCGCACACATGGTCTCGAACACGTCATTTGCGTGCCGCATAATATCATCGGCGCGCGGCAGAAATTCAACGACCCCTATCGCAACGTCGCCGCAATCATGACCAACCTCATGTTGCAGAAGCGACAGCCTATCATTTATGGCGACGGAACCCAGAAGCGATGCTTCTCCTTCGTCCAAGATTGCGTCTACTGCATCGGCCAGGCGGCTCTACGCGACGATGTCGTCGGAGAGACCTTCAACATCGGACCGGACACCGAGTTCATCTCCATCAATGAGCTGGCTGCGACCCTCGCCGATATTCTCGATTTCGATCTGGACCCGATTTATCTGCCCGACCGCCCGCAAGAGGTGCGCTTCGCCACCTGCTCCGCCGACAAGGCGCGTCGCATGCTCGGCTACAAGGCCAACGTGACGCTCCGCGAGGGACTCATGGATCTCGTCGATTTTATCCGCCGCCTCGGCACGCGAAAATTCCGCTATCACCTCGACGTCGAGATAGTCAACGAAAAGACGCCGCGATCCTGGACTGATCGGATGTTCTAGCTGCGTCGGCACGCGCTGCTACAGGGATTTCCGAACGGACCTGGACTTCGGCGCAACGACGGGAGCCACCATCATTTCGACGATCATACAGCTCATTGCCGGCAACAGGAGATATCAGCGATGCTACATCGGGTCGAAGGGTCGAAGCATCTCTCACGCTCCGAGATCCCGCGCGTCCGCGGCGCCGACATCGGGCCTGCTCTAGCTTTACATCGCGCTCGAAAGCAACCCTTGATCCTCGAAGGCGTCGGCGCCGAGTGGCGTGCCGTGAAGTTATGGTCATCGGCGTATCTCGCCGAGATCGCCGGCGACGTTGAGGTCAGAGCCAGCGTCGGACTGCCGGATACCGAGGTGCCCTACTCTCTGTACGACAAGGACTACAGGCGCACGATGACCGTCCGCGCATTCGTGGAGTTGATGGGCAGCGGAGACCGTTGCTATATCGACCAGCTCCCGGTCGAACGCTTGCCCGGACTCACGCAGGACTTCGACTTCTCCGCGCTCGCATCGGGCAAAAAGGCCGTGAGCATCTGGATCGGCGCTAACACCCGCTCAGGGCTGCACTTCGACTATGCCGATAACCTATTTGCCCAGCTACACGGCAGCAAGCGCGTGCTGATGGCCGCGCCAGAGGAGGCCTACAATCTCCACCCGATTCCGGACTCCCATACAAAGAGCCAGGTCGCTCCGGAGCATCCGGATTTTGCTTTGTATCCACGCTTCGCGCGCGCGGCCATGATTCAGGGACTGCTCGAGCCTGGCGATGTCCTTTTCATTCCTAGCGGCTGGTGGCATTACCTCGCCTCATCCGAGAGCTCGATTTCTCTGTCCTACTGGCATGGGGAACCGCTAGGACCGCGTCACGACATCAAGGTGATGATGCGCATGCGCAGCCCCGTCGCCTGGGCCATGCTGGTGCGCGACTTCTTCTGGCACGGCTTGATGGCCCGCCCACGCACCAGCCGGCTGTACAGCCCGCCGTCGACCGGCCAGATGCTGTACCATCTGGTCTCGTCCATCTTCGCACGCAGCAAAAGGCACTGACGGCCAGCCGGCGCTCGCCGATCCGTCTCACGCCTTTGCCAGCGAACTCGGAGTCGCCGCGCCGCCGACGCAACCCTGCAGGATCAGGCCAGCCATAGCTGGCGCGTGATCGACGCCAAGCAGCGACATGTGGTCGCCCGGCGCCTGCACTACATGCACGCGGCCTTGCGTCAGCGTACCCCATCCCAACAAATGATCCGACGGATGGGCTTGCGCCAGCTCTCTGGTCGCGAAAACGTGGATGTCGGCACGACAAGGCCGTGGCTGGAACGCAGCGATCGCGCGCATGTTCGCCTTGTAGACATTCAACAGGCCGCTAACTTCGGCAGCCCTGGCGTTAGACGGCAACAGGAGCCGTTGCTTCATGCGTCTGACGATCAGATCGATGCGTTCATCTGCGGTCAAAATGCGAAGTTCCTCGGCGGAGATATCCAACGCCCGCCCATGGAAGAGCTCGATCTGCCGAAGGAGTTGCGCCAGCACCTCGTGCTCCTCCTCGTCGAGGAGCCTCGTCCAGTTCAGGTCGGTCTCGGATCCGGGAACGTCCATGACGCCAAGAAAGTCTACATCCGTCCCGGATTCGCCCAATTGCCGGGCCATCTCCTGCGCCACGCGCCCTCCCAACGAATGCCCGGCGAGCCGGTAAGGCCCCTGCGGCTGCACGACCCTGATCGCATTCAGGTAATGCGCCGCCATGCTCTCGATGCAAGTTAACGGCGCTTCGGAGCCATCGATCCCAACCGACTGCAATCCAACGACCGGCAGCCCGCCAGTTCCGAGATGCCGCGCCAGCCGCAAGTACGACATTACATTGCCGCCAGCCTGATGAACGAGGAACAGCGGTCGATCGTCGCTAGACGACGACAGCGGCACCAGCACGCCGGTCAGTTTCTGCTCCGATGCGGCCTGGGCGCCTACAGTATGCGGAGGGCCCGCGCTGATCATCTCGGCCAAACGCGCCACTGTCCCGCTCGAAAACAGCGCGGCAAGCGGCGTGTCGCGGCCGAGTCTGCGGCGAATTTCAGCGATCAGCTCTATAGCGAGCAGGGAGTGGCCGCCCAACTCGAAGAAATCATCGTCAACACCGATTTGATCATGACCGAGCACATCCTCCCATACTCGCGCCAGCTCGAGTTCGAGACGATTACGCGGCAACGCCTGCGCGTCACGGCGCGGCAGGATTGATGACGTCTTGAACTGCGCGAGGTCGACTTTGCCGCCCGCGGCGCGCGGCAGCTGATCATGCCAGACGAATCTCGCCGGCACGAGATGAGCGGGAACTCGTTCCGCAAGCCAGGCGCGCAGGCCGGCCTCGGCGTCTTCGCGCCCAGGCATTGGCACTGCATGGGCGATGAGCTGTAGTCGCTCTCGGGCGTCGCGCGCGGTCGCCACCACTACCTCGCGGATCCATTCCGACTGCAAGAGCAGCGCTTCCACCTCGCCAGGCTCGACGCGGAAGCCCCGCACCTTTATCTGCCGGTCGATGCGGCCAGACAGACTGATTTCTCCAGAAGCCATGAATCGCGCTCGATCGCCGCTGCGATAGCAGCGCGCGCCGGCCTCGTTGGATTGTGGATCCGGCACGAAGCTCTCGGCTGTCTGTCCCGGCCGGCCCGCATAGCCAAGAGCAACTCCGGTTCCGCCTATGCACACTTCTCCAGCGGCGCCAAGGGGCGCCGGTTGTCCCGTGGCATCGGCGATCCAGACTCGAACGCCCGGAATCGGCCTGCCTATCGAAACATCGCTGTCGTCGGCGGCGCCTGCATACGCAACCGGCCATAGTTTGACCGTGCACCAGACGGACGCTTCGCTCGGACCATATTCGTTCGCCAGCCTTGTATCCGGCAAGGCTTGGCGGTGACGCCGGACCAGCCGCGACGGACAGTCCTCTCCGGCGACGATGATCGTGCGGAGCATGTCCAGCTCACCGTCAGCAGCAACGTCGAGCAGCGCCATGTACAGCGCGGGTAGCATCAGCGACTGCTTCGCGCACTCGCGCTGCAGAACGGACTTGAGCTGAAGCGGATCACGTTCAGCGCCTGGCGGTGGCAGCACCAGAACGCCGCCGGCGGAAAGCGAACCGAAAATGCCGGCCACCGACGAGTCGAATGCAAACGACGAAGCCAGGACGAACCGCGGCCGAGCCTCATCGTAAACGGCCAGTCGCGCGGCCGTCGATACCGCAAGATTGCCCCGGGACACCATCACGCCCTTGGGCGTTCCAGTCGAGCCGGAGGTGTAGATGATGTAAGCGAGGCAGTTGGGGGGCGTCTGCTCGGGACATTGTTGGTCGCCGGGGACGAGATCGGCGAGAGAAAGCACCAGCGGAGACGATGTCATTTGCGACGTGACATGGTTCAACGTGTCGCTGGACCGCGCCAGGATCAGGCGGACGCCACTGTCCTTTATAGTGAAGGCGAGGCGCTCGGCGGGATAGCCCGGATCGAGCGGAACATATGCGGCGCCGGCATGCATGATGCCAAGCAGCGCGACGATCATCTCCGGACAGCGCTCGAACGCTGCGCCGACGCGGTCGCCGACTTGCACGCCGGTCGCGCGCAGCCCCGATCCTGTGCGCCGAACGCGCCGCGCCAGCTCCCGATAGGAAAGCGCGCCATCCTCCCAAGCCAGTGCGACGGCGTCTGGCTGCTCGATAGCTTGATCAAGTATCTGCTCGAGCACGTCACGGGCGGGGTTCGCCAGCGGCACACTGCGCTCGCAGGCGCGCCGACGCGAGAGTTCCGCCTCGGACTCCAGCGCCAGCTGGGATAAGCGCGCCTGCTGGTTCTCAACCAAAGCCACGCAGCCAAGGACGAACCGTGACGCGATTTGCTCGACCGTCGCGCGTTCAAGAAGATCCGCATTGTATTCGATCGCGCAATCGAGCGCCCCGGACGACGGCGCAACCTGCAGCGTCAGATCGAACTTGCTGACGCCCATCTCGATTTCTTCCGCCTCGATCGAAATACCGGGCAGCGACAACGGCCCACCGGGCGGATTCTGCAGCACGAGCATGACGCCAAATAGCGGATGTCGGCCACGATGACGCGGCGGCGCGAGCAGCTCGACGATATTCTCGAAAGGCAGATCCTGATGCGAGAACGCACCAAGCGACACTTCGCGCACGCGCGCGAGCAACTCCGCCATGGTCGGATCGCCGGCAGCATCGACCCTCATCACCAGCGTGTTGACGAAAAAGCCAATCATCTCTTCGACTTCGACCCGGTCACGACCTGCGACCGGAACGCCGATGGGCCGATCGTTGCCCCCTGACGAGCGATGCAGCACCGCTACGAGCACGGTGAGCAACGTCACGAAAAGTGTCGCGCCCTGCCCGGCCGCGGCCTCGGCCATGCCGTCCGCAATCCCGGCCTCTATTCGGAAACGCAGGGTAGCGCCTTGCCCGACCGGATCTGCGGCTCGCGGCCGATCGAGGGGAAGAATTTCGACCGGTTCGAGATCGGCCAGTCGCCGCAGCCAATAGTCCTTCTGCAGATCAATGCCGGCGCCGACGCTATTGTCATTTCGCCAACAGGCATAATCGGCGTATTGCAACGCCGGCTCGTCGAGGGTCGATGCGCGCCTGACGCGGAATGCGGCGTAGAGCTCGCCCAACTCGCGCGCCAGCACACCAAACGACCAGCCGTCCGTGATGATATGGTGCATCACGAGAATCAACAGATGCTCTTTGTCGGACAGCTGAACTAGGGATCCGCGCGCCAACGGGCCCGTCGCAAGATCGAACCGATGCTGCGCGGTCCGGTGCGTCACCGCCGCGAGCCGCACGGCCTGTTCTTCCCCCGAAAGCCCGCGCAAGTCGACGATTTCCAGATCGAACGGCCGCGGCGGTTGCGAGATCTGTCTGGGCCCTTCGTCACCGCACTGGAAAACCGTGCGCAGTATCTCGTGGCGCCTGACGATCTCGTCGAGGGCGCGTCGCAGCGCATCTTCTTCCAGTCCGACCGGTTCGCCGTTTTGATCCGAGACAGCGCGCAATCGCAGCCCAATCGCGATGTTGTAGGTCGGATTGCCGGGCTCCAGCCTGTCCAGAAACCACAAGCGGGTCTGCGCAGCTAGCAGTGGCGCGCTCCTGTCTCTCCGCGCGCGCTTTATGACGGTCCCGTCGCGGGCAGGGATGCTTTCCTTCGTTATCGCGTGCGTCCTGAGGACCTCGGCCGCGTTGGGGTCGAGGGTCGACGCCGAGGCGACGGCCGCGATCTCGGCGAGCCTGGCCGCGAAACTTGCGACGGTCGGCGCCTCGAAGAGAACGCGGACAGGAAGCTCCATTTCGAACGCGACGCGTATACAACTGATCAGTCGCGTCGCCAGGAGCGAGTGGCCGCCGAGCGCAAAGAAATTGTCGTCGATCCCGACCTGCTCCAGCTCGAGCACCTCGGCGAACAATGCGCAAAGACTTCGTTCGGTCGTGGTTCGCGGAGGCTTGAAGCTGCTTGTCGCCAACTTGCCCGCTGACGGGGCCGGCAGAGCCTTGCGGTCCAGTTTGCCGTTGGGAGTAAGCGGCAGGCTTTCGAGCACCATGATTGCTGCAGGGACCATGTAATCAGGGAGCCGCCCCGCCACGTGCGCACGCAGCATCGACTCGAGCGTCTCGCCGGAATGGGCGCGCGCAGCGGCAGCCACCACATAAGCGATCAACCGCTTTTCACCGGACGTATCGCGCTCCACCAAAACGACGGCTCGATGGACCGAGGGATGCATGGCCAGAGTCGTTTCAATCTCGCCAAGCTCAATGCGGAAGCCGCGAAGCTTCACCTGCTCGTCGGCACGGCCGCGAAACTCGAAGCCGCCATCCGGCAAACGCCGCGCTATATCCCCGGTCAGATAAATCCGCCCACCAAAGTCGTGAGGATCTGGAACCATGCGCTGCGCCGTCAACGCCGGTCGGTGAAGGTAACAGCGCGCCACGCCGGCGCCGCCGACCGCGACTTCTCCAAGCCCGCCGGGGGACGCCAGCTGTAGGTCTTCATCGAGCAGATGCAGCGACAGGTCCGACATAGGCGTACCGATGACGCTGCCGCGTCGTAGCTCGACGTCGGACAGCCCGATGCGCCGGTAGGTCACGTGCACCGTTGTTTCGGTGATGCCGTACATATTGACAAGCTGAGGATACGCGTCGCCATGACGATCGATCCATGGCGCCAGCATGGCAGGGTCTAGCGCCTCGCCGCCAAAAACGACCACGCGCAGGCTCAACTCGCCTTCCCGGCCGAGCCGCCGATCGGACGCGATCAGCTGGCCAAAGGCGGATGGCGTCTGGTTCAGCACCGTGACGCGACGGCGGCACAGCAGGTCGTAGAATTCATCCGGCGAGCGCGTTACCTCATAAGGCACGACGATCAGCCGGCCGCCATAAAGCAGGGCTCCCCAGATTTCCCAAACCGAAAAGTCAAAC
>JAURNJ010000080.1 GCA_030830245.1 Novosphingobium sp.
GGATCGCGTGCTGGTGGTCGACTACAAGACCGCGCGCCGACCGCCCAACACGGTTGCTGAAGTGCCGCGCCCGATCCTGCGCCAGATGGCGGCCTATGTCGCTGCGGTAGAGAAGATCTGGCCCGGACGGCAGGTGGAAGCGGCCTTGCTTTATACTTCCGCGCCGCGCCTGATCGTCATCCCCGACAATATCGTCGCGGAGCACAAGCCGGGCTTGACCCTGGCACAGTAATGATTTGCCATGGCGTGGTTGCGTTCGCCGCCGGAATGACCAGATTGATCCGGTAACCTTCAAGGAGTTTTCCGCCATGCCCACCAAGGCCGTGACCGACGCAAGTTTCGAAGCCGACGTGATCAAGTCCGACAAGCCGGTGCTGGTCGATTTCTGGGCCGACTGGTGCGGGCCTTGCAAGATGATCGGCCCCTCGCTCGAGGAGCTTGCCGACGAACTGGCCGACAAGGTGACGATCGCCAAGATGGATATCGTCGACAACACCGATACGCCGAGCAAGCTGGGCGTGCGCGGGATTCCCTATCTCGCCCTTTACAAGAACGGCGAGATCGCTGCCGACCTCACCGGCGCGCGCCCGAAGAGCCAGCTCAAGCAATGGCTTGAAAGCAATCTGTAACTAGTCTGGCATGGCCGCCATTTGTGTGGCCAGAATGTCCCACAGGCCGGGCGTGCTGGCTCCCAGCATTCCCGGTCGATCCCACTGGCTGACCCGGTAGGGTGAGCCATCGAGCCTTGCGGCCTTGCCACCGGCCTCGTTCAGGAATAGCGCGCCCGCGCCGTGATCCCATGGCAATGTGCGCTCGAAGATCGAAATGTCGTTCTGCCCCAGCACCAGCCTCGGGTATTGCTCGGCGGCGCAGCGGGGGATGTCCACGAGCGTGTAGTGCGGAGCGATATGGGTGCGGATCGCATCCCGTTTGGCCGGGTCCATGAAGATCAGCGAGATCGCGGCGATGGGCCGGGCCTCGTTGCTGGCGCGCGCAGTGATGCGCTCGCCGTCGATAAAGGAGCCGCCGCGAGCGATCGCGTGGCAGAAACGCCCGCTCAGGCTGTCCAGGATCCATCCACCGATGGTCTCGCCATTTTGGGCCAGTGCAACCAGCACGCCGAACGGCGGCTTTCCCGCCGCGAAGTTGTTGGTCCCGTCGAGCGGGTCGATGATCCAGGTAAGTGGACCCGAAAGATGCTCCAGCACGGAAGGGTCCTCATGTGCGGCCTCCTCGCCGACAATCGCGGCTTCGGGCATTAGCGCTGCCAGCTTGTCCGCGAGGATCGCCTCGGCTTCGTGATCGGCGACGGTGACAACGTCGTCCGCGGCCTTGTCAGTCACTTCATGCGCGGCGAGGGCGCGGTAACGCGGCAGGATGGCGCGTTCGCTCGCCTCGCGCATTGCCAGTTCCATCGCCGAGGTCAGCGCGTCGGAAGTCAACTGCGGTAATCCGCGTTGATCGAGATGTAGCCGTGGGTGAGATCGCAGGTCCACACCGTGGCGCGGCCGTCGCCGAGCCCGATATCGACCTCGATCGTGATTTCCCGGCCTTTGAGGTGCTGCGCCACCGGTGCTTCGTCATAATCGGCGAGGGGCAGCCCTTCGCGCGCAGCCCACACGCCGCCAAATCCAATGGAGAGCTTGTCCCGGTCGGCCGGTTCGCCAGCCTTGCCCACCGCCATCACGACGCGGCCCCAGTTCGCGTCTTCGCCGGCAATCGCAGTCTTCACCAATGGTGAGTTCGCGATGGCAAGGCCGATCCTGTGCGCGCTCTCGTCCGAAACCGCACCGGTCACGCGCACCTCGATGAATTTCTGCGCGCCTTCGCCATCGCGCACCACCAGGTGGGCAAGCTGGCGACAGACATCGTTCAAAGCGGCGGCAAAGGCGTCTGCTCCGGGGCTGTCGAAAGAGGAAAGAGGTGCATTGCCTGCCTTGCCGGTCGCGAAAGCCAGCACGGTGTCGCTGGTCGAGGTATCGCTATCGACGGTGATGCAAGAGAACGTCGCAAGATTGGCAGTGGAAAGACACTGCTGGAGAAAGCCCGGCTCCGCCGCAGCATCGGTGAAGATGTAGCCGAGCATCGTCGCCATGTCCGGCGCTATCATGCCGCTGCCCTTGATGATCCCGCATAGGGTTACGGTCTTGCCGTCGACTACGGCCCGCGCCATCGCGCCCTTGGCGAAGGTGTCGGTCGTGCCGATGGTATCGGCAGCGTCTCTCCAGCTGCACTCTGCAGCTGCGAATGCAGCGTCAAGGCCCGCTCTCGCCCTGTCCTTGGGCAAGGGAACGCCGATCACCCCGGTCGAGGAAACGAAAACCTGCGTGGGAGTGCAACCCAGGTTCGCGGCGACTTGCGCCATGATCTGCTCGACCGCCTCGCGGCCACGGTAGCCGGTAAATGCATTTGAATTGCCCGCGTTGACCACCAGCGCGCGCGCTCGACCGGCCTTGACCTGCTCGCGGCCCAGCTCGACTTCGGACGAACAGCAGACATTTTTCGTGAAGACCCCTGCAACGCTCGTTCCTTCCGCCAGTTCGACATAGGTCAGATCGCAACGCCCCCAATCTTTGTAGCCAGCGCGCGCAACGCGCAGCGTCACCCCTTCGATCTCGGGCATGGCGGGAAACGGCAAGGCGAGGGGGGAAGTGGCAATGTCCATGCGCCGCGCATTACGGACATGCTCGGTCCGCGTCCACGGGGATTGAGCAGCAAGCGGGCTGGACGGGCGAGTCGCCAGGCACTATCTGCCTCCCCATGACGCGGCGCATGCTCCTCACCTTGCTTGCGATCCTGACCGGCTTGTCCTGGCAGGGAGGCAACGTTTCCGCTCGAACCATGGCCGCGCCAGCGCAGGTTTCCGCGCTAGCCACGGTGAAGCAGGCAAAGGCCAGCGCAGTGCTGGCAAGGCCGGTAGCGGCGCGAAGCGGGGCGGGTTTGCCGCTGCCGGAACTCGCGAGCGCAGTGCCGGTTTCCGCGCCGGCTCCTGCGGTGCGCACCCGGATCGACCGCGCCCGCGAATAGCCAGGAATATTGCGCCCTTCGCGCAGTCCTGTTTCGCTATCCTACCCATAATTGCAGGAATTCCGCCATGCTCGGCGCAATCGTCAAAAGTATTTTCGGCTCGTCCAACGACCGCTACGTCAAATCGCTCGACAAGATCGTCCAGGCGGTCAACGCCCTCGAACCTGAACTCGAAGCATTGAGCGATGACGCGCTCAAGGGGCAGACTGCCAAGCTGCGCGCCCGTCTCGAGGGCGGCGAAACGCTCGACGCGGTGCTGCCTGAAGCCTTCGCTACCGTGCGCGAGGCGAGCAAGCGCGTCCTCGGCATGCGCCATTTCGACGTGCAGATCGTCGGCGGCATAGTTCTGCATCGCGGCGAAATCGCCGAAATGAAGACCGGCGAGGGCAAGACTCTTGTCGCCACGCTCGCCACCTATCTGAACGCGCTGGAGGGCAAGGGCGTCCACGTCGTTACCGTCAACGACTACCTGGCCCGCCGCGACGCAGAGTGGATGGGCCAGATCCACCGTTTCCTCGGTCTCTCCGTCGGCGTGATCGTGCCCAATATCGGCGAGGACGCGCGGCGCGAGGCCTATCATTCTGACATTACCTACGGCACCAACAACGAATTCGGTTTCGATTACCTGCGCGACAACATGAAGCACGAACGTGGCCAGATGGTGCAGCGCCCGTTCAATTTCGCGATTGTCGACGAAGTGGACTCGATCCTTATCGACGAGGCGCGCACCCCGTTGATCATATCCGGGCCGACCGACGACAAATCGGACCTCTACATGGCGGTCGATGCCGTGGTGAAACGGCTCGAAGAGTCCGACTACGAAAAGGACGAGAAGACCAAGAACATCTCGCTGACCGAAGATGGCTTCGAAAAGGTAGAGCGCATGCTCGAGGCCGACGGCCTCCTGGTCGGGTCCAACCTGCACGATGTCGAGAACACGCAGGTCGTTCATCACCTGGATCAGGCGCTCAAGGCCGTAGTCATGTTCAAGCGCGACACGGACTACATCGTGAAGGACAACAAGGTTGTCATCATCGATGAGTTCACCGGCCGGATGATGGAGGGACGACGCTGGTCGAACGGCCTGCACCAGGCAGTTGAGGCCAAGGAAGGTGTTCGGATCGAGCCGGAAAACCAGACCATGGCTTCGATCACGTTCCAGAACTACTTCCGCATGTATCCCAAGCTTTCCGGCATGACCGGCACCGCCGCCACCGAGGCATCGGAATTTTTCGACATCTACAAGATGAACGTCGTCACCATCCCTACCAACGTGCCGGTGAAGCGGGCCGACGAGGAAGACGAATTCTACAAGAACACGGCAGATAAGTTCCAGGCGATCGCCAAGCTGATCCGCGAGCGCAATGAAATCGGTCAGCCCGTGCTGGTCGGCACGGTTTCCATCGAAAAGAGCGAACTGCTTTCGGACTATCTCAACAAGGAAGGGGTGAAGCACAACGTGCTCAATGCCCGATTTCACGAGATGGAGGCCCATATCGTCGCGCAGGCTGGACGCAGCGGAGCCGTGACGATCGCGACCAACATGGCCGGACGCGGCACCGACATCCAGCTTGGCGGCAATGTCGAGTTCCGCGTCGAGGCCGAGCTCAAGGACATTGAGCCGGGGCCCGAGCGAGACAAGGGCGAGGCGCGGATCAGGGCAGAGGTTGCCGAAGAGAAGCAGAAGGTACTCGACGCTGGCGGGCTTTGCGTCATTGGCACCGAGAGGCACGAGAGCCGCCGCATTGATAACCAGCTTCGTGGCCGCTCCGGTCGCCAGGGCGATCCCGGCATGAGCAAGTTCTACCTGTGCCTGGAAGACGATCTTCTGCGCATTTTCGGCCCGGACACCCTGTTTGCCCGAATGATGAATTCCAATCTGGCCGATGGCGAAGCAATCGGCTCGAAATGGCTCTCGAAAGCCATCGAGACCGCCCAGAAGAAAGTCGAGGCTCGCAATTACGAAGTGCGCAAGCAGGTTGTTGAATACGATGACGTGATGAACGACCAGCGCAAGGTGGTGTACGAGCAACGCGCCGAGATCATGGACTCCGAGACCGTCGACGATGTCGTGATCGAGATGCGCCACGATACGGTCAACGTACTTGTCGCCGATGCCTGCCCGGCCGGCTCCTATCCGGAGCATTGGAATATCGCCGGTCTCAAGGAGCGGGTTGGCGAGACCCTTGGCATGGACGTACCGATCGACGACTGGCTCGACGAGGACGGCATGGAGCCAGACATCATCGAACAGCGCCTGTCTGATGCGGTCGATGCCAAGATGGCCGAAAAGATGAGCGCGGACGATCCTGCGATCTGGCGCAGCGTCGAAAAGAGTGTGCTGCTCGATCGTCTCGACCATCACTGGAAAGAACATCTCGCCACACTCGACGCCCTGCGTCAGGTGGTGTTCCTGAGAGCCTATGCCCAGAAGCAGCCGATCAACGAGTACAAGCGCGAAGCGTTCGGCTTGTTCGAGCGCATGCTCGATACGATCCGCGAGGATGTGACGCGTATCCTTGCAACCGCCGAATTGCAGATCGCCGGGCAGACCGACATGGGCCTGCCCGAACTGCCCGACTTCATGACCTCGCACATCGATCCGTTCACGGGTCTCGATAATTCCGACGATGGCGACGGTTCGGAAGGTCGCGAGGCCTTGTTCGGGGCGCTCGCCGCCGCACCCTTTGCCGAAGTTGGCGCTGGAGGGACGGGGCAGGGCGACCCCTATGCCTCGCTGGACCTGAGCCGCAATGCGATCTGTCCTTGCAGGTCTGGTAAGAAATACAAGCACTGCCACGGCGCTATTGCCTGAAAGCTTGATTTGAGGCGGCAAGACGGGAGGAATGCGATGCAGGTGATGAGCGTTACCGGGCCGGTAGCAGCGGCCGATCTTGGCCGTGTGCTGGTTCACGAGCATATTACGATCGACATGCCGGGGCAGGAACTGGATCCATCCTACAAGCCCGACATCCCGGAAATTGTCGCGCGCGCTGTCGACCAGTTGCAGAAGCTGCGCGACCTGGGCGTGGGCGCGATCGTCGATCCCTGCCCGATAGAAATGGGACGCGATCCCGAGCTTTACGCCACGGTATCCGAAAAATCGGGCGTGAAGATCATCTTCGCGACCGGCTTCTACATGGAGGCGATGGGCATACCGCATTACTGGCGGGCCCGCGATGCCGACGAGATCGCCGA
>JAURNJ010000081.1 GCA_030830245.1 Novosphingobium sp.
GGCGAGCGCAGCAGGCTCGTCCGGCTCAATGGCGCCAAGCGCTTTTGCCAGCGCCGCCAGCGCGCCCTGACCATCCTCGTGCGGCTGGGCGAGATAGTGGATGCGGCAATGCTCCGGCAGGCACCAGCTCGGCTTGCCGGGATAGGCGAAGAAGCCGACCGGCGGCTGACTGCCGACCAGGACAATGCTGTCGAGGTCCGCAAGGAAATCGGTCAACATCTCGGCGAAATAGGGCAGGCGCTCGACTGCGACCACGCCCGCGCCGCGCTCGATCCGGGGGGCGAAGGTATCGCAGAAAATCCGCGCGCCGGTCTTCCTGCGGATGCGCCCGGCGATCTCGAGGCCTTCTGCGCTGAGCACGGCGTGGCCGCGCAGCAGGATCGCGCTCTTGCCGCCATTGGTCAGCAGTTCCTGCGCCAGCGCCACGGCATCGGGAGAAACCGGCGCAGGTCCGGCCACGGGAAGCGCGGGCGCGACCGTGTCGGCATCACCCCATGCGGTGTCGGCAGGCAGGATCAGCGTCGCGATCTTGCCCGGCGCCTCGCGCGCAGCCTGCACCGAGCGGGCCGCATCGCCGCCCACGGTCCGCGACGAGGTGCCCGAATGGACCCAATGCGAAAAGGGCCGCGCGATCCCGGCCACATCGGAAGCCAGCGGCGCGTCGTATTGCTGGTGATAGGTGGCATGATCGCCCACTACGTTGACGATTGCTGAACCGGCCCGCCGCGCATTGTGAAGGTTCGAGGCTCCATTGGCGAGCCCCGCGCCCAGATGCAGCAAGGTTGCGGCAGGCTTGCCGGTCATCCGCGCGAAGCCGTCCGCCGCTCCGGTCGCCACGCCCTCGAACAGGCACAGCACCGCGCGCAGTTCCGGCGCGGAATCGAGCGCACCGACGAAATGCATCTCCGATGTACCCGGATTGGCGAAGCAGGTGTCTATACCCGATGCCACTAAGCTCTTCACCAGGCTCTGTGCGCCGTTCATGGTTTCGTCCTGCCTTTGCTTGCCAAGTGACCTCGCGCACTGCCTGCCAAGCTGCCGTTAGGCAAGTCCGGGCGAGATTCGCACAATTGCAACATAGTCGCGTGTAAGGCGCGCCGCCGGGTGGAATTGCCGCCCGATTTGCCCCATGGGCTGGCGACGGCCAAACCGAACGGAGACGCAACTTGAAGATCGCAATGGTGGGGTCGGGCTATGTTGGCCTCGTGTCTGGCGCATGCTTCGCCGATTTCGGCCACGATGTGGTCTGCGTGGACAAGGACGAGGCCAAGATCGCGCGGCTTGATGCCGGGCGCATGCCCATCTACGAGCCCGGCCTCGAAGAACTGGTTGCGCGCAATGTCGCGGCTGGCAGGCTTGCCTTTACCACGGACCTCGCTTCGGCACTCGACGGGGCTGGCGCGGTGTTCATCGCCGTGGGCACACCTTCGCGGCGCGGCGACGGCCATGCCGATCTTTCCTTCGTTTTCGCCGTTGCCGAGGAAGTCGGCCAGAACCTCAGGAATCCGGCGGTCATCGTCACCAAGTCTACCGTGCCGGTCGGCACTGGCGACGAGGTGGAGCGGATTGTCGCCGAATCCGGCACGAGCGTGAAGTTCGCCGTCGCTTCAAACCCGGAATTCCTGCGCGAAGGCGCGGCAATCGAGGACTTCAAGCGGCCCGATCGCATCGTTGTCGGCACTGACGACGAATGGGCGCGAGAGGTTCTCTCCGAAATCTACCGCCCGCTGTTCCTCAACCGCGCGCCGATCCTGTTCACTTCGCGGCGCAGCGCCGAACTGATCAAATATGCCGCCAACGCCTTCCTTGCGACCAAGATCACCTTCATCAACGAGATCGCCGATCTGTGCGAAAAGGTGGGCGGCGACGTGCAGGACGTGGCGCGCGGCATCGGCCTCGATGGCCGCATCGGCAGCAAGTTTCTCCACCCCGGCCCCGGCTACGGCGGTTCGTGCTTTCCCAAGGACACGCTGGCCTTGCTCAAGACCAGCGAGGATTATGACAGTCCGCTGCGCGTGGTCGAGGCGGTCGCCAAGGTCAACGACAGTCGCAAGCGGGCGATGGGCCGCAAGGTGATCGATGCGCTCGGCGAGGCCCCGCGCGGCAAGCGGGTGGCGCTGCTCGGCCTGACCTTCAAGCCCAACACCGATGACATGCGCGATGCGCCTTCGATCGCGATTGCCCAGGCACTGCTCGATGCGGGTGTCGAGGTGGTCGCCTACGATCCCGAAGGCATGGAGCCAGCTAGTGCAATTATGCCCGAGGTGAAGATGGCGGGCAGCGCCTACGAAGCGCTTGAGGGCGCGGATGCGGTCGCCATCGTCACCGAATGGGATGCCTTTCGCGCGCTTGATCTGCAACGCATGAAGCGGGCGATGACTGCTCCGGCGGTGGTCGGCCTCAGGAACTTCTGTGAACCGAGCGACATGCGCAGCCGGGGCTTTGCCTATACCAGCATCGGGCGGGGGTGAGCAGATCCTGCCCTCGCGCTTGCAAGAATGGGCGGGGTGGGGCCTCTGGCGGCAAGGGAAAATGGAATAGCGAAATCGACCCCTTGCGGCACGCGCCCGAGTGACAGGAGATGACGAATGGAATTCCGAACACTTGGCCGCAGCGGCCTGAAGGTGTCGCAATTTGGCTTTGGCGCCATGACATTCGCGGGAAGTCCGGGTGGATTTGGCAAGATCGGCGAAACAAGTGGTGCCGCAGCCCAGAGACAAGTCGACATCTGCCTGGATGCCGGCATCAATTTTTTCGATACGGCTGACGGGTACGACGCCGGCCAATCCGAAACCATCCTGGGCGAAGCGCTCGGTTTACGCCGGTCCGAGGTGGTGGTCGCGACGAAGGCTTTTCTCCCGGTGGGCAAGCAGGGCGTGAATGACCGAGGCCTTGGCCGCCGCCACCTCATCATGGCCTGCGAAGCAAGTCTCAAGCGGCTCGGAACCGACTGGATCGACCTCTACCAGCTCCACGTGTTCGACGCTGCCGTACCTCTGGAAGAGACGCTGAGCGCTCTCGATTACCTCGTCACGTCGGGCAAGGTTCGATACGTCGGCTGCTCGAATTTCTTCGGTTGGCAAGTGATGAAGGGACTGGCGCTGGCGGAACAGCGCGGCTTCGAACGCTTCATAAGCAATCAGATACAGTACTCACTGATGATCCGGGATGCCGAGGACGAAATCCTCCCCTGCGGGATCGATCAAGGCGTGGGCGCCATCGTTTGGGGCGCGATGGCCGCCGGCTTCCTCTCGGGCAAATACTCGGGCGATTTCGACAGCGGCAATGCGCGCCTCGCGACCGATCCGCGCCTGGCAGAATATCAGGGCCGTGGGGCGGACGTGCTGGCGGCGCTTGCGGCCATCGCGGCTGAGCACGGCGTTTCGCAAGGCCAGGTCGCCCTTAATTGGGTTGCAAACCGCAAGGGTGTCACGTCTGTCCTCGTCGGTGCCCGTAGCGAGGAGCAATTGCTCGACAATCTAGCTGCCTCACAATGGGCGCTCAGCGAGCAAGAGATTGATCGGCTGGACAAAGCGAGCCAGGAGCATCGCCGCCGTTACCCGGATTCGCATCAGCGCGGTATGTTCGCGGAACGAAATCCGCCGATCTACCGCTATCACAGCTAAGTGAGCTGCCGCGCGACCCCGGATCGAGCCCGGGATCGCCCGGAATGACGAGGCGAGCCTTTATTCCCCCGTGAACTTCGGCGGACGGCGTTCGGCGAAAGCCTTGCCTGCCTCGTAGTGGTCCTTGGTCCAGGCGCTCTGTGTCTCCATGCCGAGGTGCGTCTCGATCAGCCCTTCGAGCATGTTGCGCAGGACAAGGTTTATCGCCCGCTTGGTGGTGTGGAGCGCCACCCGCGGGCTGTCGGCCAGCCGCTGGGCGAGGCCATAGACCTTCTCGTCCAGTTCCTCGACGGTCTCGACCGCCTCATTGATCAGGCCCGCCTCGGCAGCCTGCTTGCCAGTCAGCGCCTCCCCGGTGAACAGGTGGTACTTGGCCTTGGGAAAGCCCATCAGCAGCGGCCAGGTCAGCGCACCGCCGTCGCCCGCAGTCATGCCGACATTGACGTGGGTGTCGGCGATCTTCGCATTGGCCATCATGTAGGTGATGTCGCAGAGCGAGGCGAGAGTCGCGCCAAGGCCCATGGCGTGGCCGTTGATCCGCCCGATCAGAGGCTTTTCCAGCCGCAGCATGGACTCGACGATGTGCTTGGCTTCGAGCATCTGGTAATACCACATGGCGTGGTCGTTGTTCTCGTAGCGCTCCATCATCCGCTTGATGTCGCCGCCCGCGCTGAACGCCTTTTCGCCCGCCCCGGTGAGCACGACAACGTCGGTCTCGCGGTCGTGGTTGATCAGCTCGAAGATCTGCGCCAGCTCGGTATGCTGCTCGGGCGATGGCGAGTTCATCGGCGGATTGTCGAGCGTGACGACGAGGATCTTGCCCCGCTTTTCCAGCTTCAGATTCTTGATCGCTTCGTACATCTCGGCTCCCTTTCTCGGATCTGTCAGTTCGTGCCCCAGGCAGGCACCGCGCAGGCCGCCGCATATTCGCTACGCAGGCGCGCGACAAGTTCGGCAACGCTGGGAATATCGTCGATCAGGGCCGCGCCCTGTCCGGCAGACCAGACATCCTTCCAAGGCTTCTGACCTTCGGGCAGGTGATCGTGGCCGTGCTTTTCGGGCCGCGCGAGGCTGTCCGGGTCGAGCCCGACCGCGCGCAGCGAGGGCTTGAGCCACGATGCGGCAAGGCCCGTGTAGTCGGCTGTGTAGGTCACGTCGTCGACGCCCGCCTCGACGATCATCTGCTTGTAGGCCTGAGGCGCGCCCGCCTCCTTGGTGGCGATGAAGCGCGTGCCAACATAGGCAAGGTCTGCTCCCAGCACTTCGGCGGCACGGATCACGGCGCCAGTGCTGACTGCGCCCGCCATGACAATGGTGCCATCGAACATCGCTCGCAGCTTGGGAATGAAGGTCAGGTGGGTGATCGTTCCGGCATGGCCGCCGCCGCCCGCGCCGATTGCGATCATGCCATCAACCCCTGCCGCAGCCGCCTTTTCGGCGAAGCGCAAGTTGGTGACGTCGTGATAGTGGAGCATGCCCATGTCGCGCACCATTGGCGCATGGGCAGTCGGGTTGCCGACCGAGGTGACGATGATCCGGGTGCCCGCCTGCTTGCAGGCTTCGAGGTTGCGGCGAAACTCGTCGGCGTCGGCGCGCGGCGAGATGTTGACGCACAGCGGCCCTGCCCTGCCGCCTTCATCGCCCTCGAAGCGGTCGAGGCTGTCGCGGATCTCGCCGAGCTGCGCCTGCAGCTCTTCGAAGTCGCGCAGGTGGTTTGCCGTAATTGAGCCGATGATCCCGGCCTTGCAGCAGGCAATCGCCAGTGCCGGATTGCTGACGAGGAACATCGGCGCGCAGAATGCGGGCAGCGCGAGCCTGTCGCGCATGTCTTGCGCCAGTGGCATTGTCCGCTTCCTCCCCGCGCCCGGCCTCAGCTCTTGGTCGATTCCTTCGCCTTCGCCCTGGGCTTTGCAACCGGGGCCTTGGGCTTGGCGGGAGCGGCCTTTGCGGGCGCAGCCTTGGCCTTTGCCTTGCGCGCATCGTCGAGCTTGGCGACGGTATCGTCGGGCGAGGTGAACACGTCCTCGCCCTTGGCCTTCTTGCCGATTGAATAGCGGTAAACGACGTAGACGGAGGCACTGGCCGCACCGGCGACCGCCCAGCGAAGCAGTTTCATCGAAAATCTCCAGAGCAGATTTGGCTGTGAATTGGCATGAGGCCGCTCTTAACCTATTCCTCGCCAACCACAAGGCGAGGCCGACTTGCCACACCTGTGAGCGAACCGGGAGATTGGGCTTGGAAGGGTACAGGGAACTGATGGATGCGGCGCGGCACGAAGCCGGGCTGGACAATTTCGGCGAGGATTCGTTTCGCGAGGGACTCGAAGTCCTGTGCGGCTCGGTCGAGCGCGAGGCGCGCCTCAATGCCACTGGCGAACATGCCATGCGCGCCCTGATCCTGCGCTACCTGCGCCAGCGGCTCGAGGTCGAGGAATGGTATTGCCTGCACCCTGAAACCGAGGATCGTCCGCTGGAAGCGCCGCTGTTCGGCGTCAGCCTGCCACGCACTGGCTCGACCGCGCTTTCCTTCCTGCTGTCGAGCGATCCGGGCATCCGCTACCTGCGGCAATGGGAGAGCGCCCAGCCCTTTCCGCCGCCCTCGACCGTGACCGGGCCGGACCCGCGCCGTGGCGCGCCCTCCACCTTCGATGGCAGCAGCGAAACCGCCAGCCGCTGGACTCCCAGCGGGATCGACGGGGCCTATGAATGCCTCGACCTCATGGGGCTCGATTTCCGCTCGCAGATGTTCATCGCCTATGCGCAGATCCCCACTTATCACGACTGGCTGCTCGCTGCCGATCTGACCTCGACCTACGCCTACGAACGGCGCATTCTCAAGATGCTGCAATGGGGCGAGGAACTGCGCCCGTGGCGGCTCAAGACGCCGATGCACATTCTCTACATGGATCATCTCGACAAGGTGTTTCCCGATGCGCGGTTCGTCATGACCCACCGCGATCCGACCGACGTGATCCTGTCGGTCGCGACGATCTACGCCGAATTGCAGGGGATGTTCTCGGACCACGCTGATCCCAAATATGCCGGGGAAGAGAACGCCTCGATGTGGTCTGAGGGCATGAACCGGCTGATCGCCTTTCGCGACAAGCCGGGCAACGACGAGCGCTTTTA
>JAURNJ010000082.1 GCA_030830245.1 Novosphingobium sp.
CTTGTGGCGGGTGTGATCCGGTGGATCGGCGACCGCCAGCGTCGGCTCTCCGAGGTCGGTCGCCAGCTTGGCCAGAACTCCGTCGTCGTTCCGGTAAAGGAACGCGTTGAGGACAGAGGAGAAATCCTCGGTGCGACGTGCCGCCTCGGCAAGCAGTTCGAAAGAGGTAACCGCGAAAATGTCGTCCGGCCCCGCCTGCCAGACCGGCGCGGTCTCGCGCAGTTCGTCATAAAAAGCGTAGGGATCGTCGACAACCGCCGGATCGAGCATCAGTTTCTGGTCGATCGTCATGGCTGCCCCCTTGTTGCAGGATAGATAACCTTGCCGGGATTGAGAATATTGTTCGGGTCGAGGGTGGATTTCAGCAGGCGCATCAGCGCGATCTCGTTCTCGCTGCGCGACACGGAGAGGTAATCGCGCTTCTCGATGCCGATCCCGTGTTCGGCCGAGATAGACCCGCCAATCGCCCGCAACGGGCCGTAGATGATCTCGTTGAGGCGCTTCTTTGTCTCGGGCTTGCGGTCGGGCACGCCCGCGATCAGGTGCAGGTTGCCATCGCCCATGTGGCCGAACACGGTCAGCGTCGCCTTGTCGGGCCACTCGGCCAATAGCGCCGCACGCACGTCGCGCACATAGCCTTCCATGTGCGGGATGCGCAGCGACACGTCGTAATTGTAGATCGGCCAGTTGCGCGAAGTCTGGCCGACATCCTCGCGCAGTTCCCACATCGCGTTGCGCTCCGCCTGCGACTTGGCAATGGCCGCATCGGCGATCATGCCCTGTTCCATGGCCTGCATCAGGACCGCCTCGAAGCGGGCGCTGTCCGCCTCCTGTTCGCCGCCCTGCTGCTCGACGAGGACATAGAGCGGGTATTTGCCCTGCAAGGGCGAACGGCCAAGCGCGGGCGCATTGGTCACCAGCTCGACGAATTCCTGCCACATCACCTCGAACACGCTGAGGTTGCCCGCCAGCCCCCTGTCGAGATGGCGCAGCAGGCGCGGCAGGGCATCGAAGCTGTCGATCCCGATCCATGCAGTGTCCTGGCTGTGCGGCAGCTGGCGCAGGCGCACCACCGCGCGGGTGATCACGCCGAGCGTGCCCTCCGAGCCGATGAACAACTGCTTGAGGTCATAGCCGGCATTGTTCTTGATCAGGTGGTTCATCGAGGAAATCACGGTTCCGTCGGCCAGCACCGCCTCAAGCCCCAGCACCTGATCGCGCATCATGCCGTATTTGACGACGCGGTTGCCGCCCGCGTTGGTCGAGATCACCCCACCCAGCATGGCCGATCCGCGCGCGCCAAGGTCCAGCGGCAGCAGCAGGTCGTGCGCTTCGGCTGCCTCGCCGGCGGTCTGCAGGATGCAGCCGGCCTGCGCACTCAGCGTCTTGCCGATCGGATCCAGCTCCTCGATCGCGTCCATTCGTTCGAGTGACAGCGCGATCATGCCGTCCGAGAAGATGCCGTGGACGAGGCCCGTCTTGCCGCCCCACGGCGTCACTGGCTGGCGCGCCTCGTTGCAGCGGCGCAGCACCGCGGAGACCTCCTGCGTGCTTGATGGGCGCACGACCGCGATCGGGCTGCCGACCCGGCTCCAGCCGCTGACCGCCTTTTCCGCCGCAGCTTCGCCGGTCAGGACGCCGCCCGCGCCAAGCTCGCCTTCGAGCGCATTGAGCAGCGCGTCGCTCATAGTAGGGTCCGGACTCAGTAACCGCGTGAGCCGTGGTGGCTCGTTTGCGGCTTGGAATGCGAGGAAATCCGCGAAAAGCGGGGCTTGCACCCGGGTTGAGCGGATTGACGAAGCAGGCCTGCCGCAAACGGCCACCCGCAGGGCTTGGGCAGAATGGCCCAGGACACCGTCATTCGATCGTTAAATAGAACCACTATTCGTCTCACTCATTCCTTGTCCTGAGCCATTCTGCCTCAAGCCACGGCCAAGCGGTTACTGAGTCCGGACCCTATAGCACCGCCTCGATCAGCAGTGGGCCCTTGTTCGCCATGGCTGCCTCGATGGCTGCGGCAAATTCCTCGATGGTCTCCGCCCGCGCGGCAGGCACGCCAAAGCCGTTGGCGAGCGATACCCAGTCGACATAGGGATTGGTGAGGTCGAACATCGCGTTCGCCTTGGGGCCCGGCTGCTCGACCCCGACGCGCGCCATCTCGACCGACAGGATCTTGTATTCGCGGTTGGCGAAAACGATGGTGACAATGTCGAGCTGTTCGCGCGCCATGGTCCACAGCGCCTGCGGCATGTAGAGGCCCGCGCCGTCGCCGGTCATACACACGACCTTGCGATCCGGCGCGGCGACGGCAGCACCGACCGCAACCGGCAAGCCCTGTCCGATGGAGCCGCCAGTCAACGCCATGTGGACGTGGCGCGGTGCGGTGGCGAGAGCCGCCAGCACCGGGCCGCTCGAGGTCGCGCCATCGTCGGAAATGACCGTGTCTTCCGGCAGGCAACGCGCCAGGGCCTGGCCGAGCGTGAAGGCGTTGAACTTGTCTGCCGGGGCATCGGGAAGCGCGAGCGCAGGCCGCTCGTCCGGCTCGTTCGCGCCCAGCGCATCGGCCAGCGCGGCAAGCGCGCCCGCGCCGTCCTCGTGCGGCTGGGCGAGATAGTGGATGCGGCAGCTCTCCGGCAGGCACCAGCTCGGCTTGCCGGGATAGGCGAAAAAGCCGACCGGCGGCTGGCTGCCGACCAGGACAATGCTGTCCAGTTCCGCCAGGAAATCGGTCAGCATTTCGGCGAAATAGGGCAGGCGCTCGACCGCGACC
>JAURNJ010000083.1 GCA_030830245.1 Novosphingobium sp.
AACATCGAAGGCAAGTCGCCCGCGTTCCTGTGCTTCATCAATTTCGCGGATTACAAGGCGCGCTGCGAGGAGATCGCGCAGGCAGGCTATGCGGGGTTCCGGCTGACCTGAATGGCATAAGGCGCCGTCAGTCCTCCAGTTCGGGCACGACCTCGCTCGCCAGCAGTTCGGTCTGCTCCATCAGCGCGGCGGGGCTTGCCGCCATCGGGATAAGCACGAACTTGGAAATGCCCGCATCGATATAGCGGCGCAGCGTGGCGATTACTTTGCCAGCAGGTCCGATGGCAAGCATGTCCGCCACCGAATGGCCGGTTTCGGGCGGCATACGCGCGGCCATCCGGCTTATCGCCTGCTGCACGGTCGGATCGTCCTGGGCGCCGATGTGCATCATCAGCGTCATCCCGTAGTGGTCAGGCTCGATGGTCCGGCCGAGCGCCTGCGATTGTGCCTCGATGCTACGCCGGGCCTCCGCGGCGCGCTGAGGCCCGATCATCGAGCCGAGCCAGCCATCGCCCAGCCGAGCGGTGCGGGCAAAGGCCGCGTCGGAATTGCCGCCTATCCAGAGCGGGACCGGCTTGACGGGACGAGGCTGCACGCCCGGTCCTTCATACTTGTAATGCTCGCTCGTGAAGGAAACCGAGTCTTCCTTCAGCAAAAGCCGGATCAGTTCGATGGCCTCATCGGACTTGCGCCCGCGAGTCTTGGGCGAAGCGCCGGTCGCCAGCCAGAACTTGTCCGATGCATTGCCGATCCCGACCACCGGGAACACCCGCCCTGCCCCCAGAAAGGCGATGGTCGCAAGCTCCTTGGCAAAGACCACCGGATCGCGAAACGGCAGCACGATCGCGCTGGTGCCGAACCGCATCTTCCGCGTCCGCGCCGATAGGGCGGCGAGCATCGTCATGGGTTCGAGCGTCGGCCCGAGAACCTGATCGCTATGCCAGATGGAATCGATTCCCCGCGCCTCGCACAGGTCTATCCAGGCCCAGTATTCCTCTATGGAAAGGCCCGCCATCGCGCCGGGGCCCATGCCGAGCCGAACAGTCATAGCGCAGTCACCCGATCATCCCCGCCCGCGATAGGGCGCGACGCCCTGATCGGGCACCCACAGGCCATCGGGCACCGGGCCGCTCTGCCAGAACACGTCGATGGGAATGCCGCCGCGCGGATACCAGTAGCCGCCGATCCTCAGCCAGCGCGGGGCCATCTCGGCAAAGAGGCGCTGGCCGATGCCCACAGTCACATCCTCGTGAAATCCGGCGTGATTGCGAAACGATCCGAGGAACAGCTTGAGGCTCTTCGATTCGACGATGGTTTCGCCCGGCGCATAGTCGATCACCAGATGAGCGAAATCGGGCTGTCCGGTCACCGGGCACAGCGAGGTGAATTCCGGAGCGGCAAAGCGCACGAGGTAAAGCGATCCGGTTCGCGGGTTCGGCACATAGTCAAGCACCGCCGATTCCGGGCTGGCAGGAAGCGTGCTCGCCTGCCCCAGATGGACGGTTGTTGGCGGGTCATTGGTCATTGCCAGTGCTATTGCCCGTAAGAGCGCCACTGGACAAGGCCGACAATCTCGCCATGCTGGGGCGCATGGCCGACAAGAAGAAAAATCCCGACGATCCGCCCAAGGGTATCGGCACGCGCCTGGTTGCTGCCGGGCGACGGCCTGAATGGACCGGCCCCGTCGTCAATCCGCCTGTCTGGCGCGCAAGCACGCACCTCTACGAGGACATGGCTTCGCATCGCGACGGCCCGCGCCACAACGAGGACGGGCGCTTTTTCTACGGCAGGCGCGGCGCACCGACGCAGTGGGCGCTGGCCGAGGCGCTGACGCAGATCGAACCCGGCGCGGCAGGCACCGTGCTCTATCCTTCCGGCGTTGCCGCGATCGCCGGGGCACTGCTCACCGTGCTGCGGCCGGGCGACGTCTTGCTCATGACCGACAATGCCTATGACCCCAGCCGCACCATGGGGCTGGGGCTGATGCGCGATTTCGGGATCGAGACGCGCTTTTTCGATCCGCGCGATGTTTCCGCTTTCGAGGCGCTGTGCTGCGAGCGCACGAAGGCAGTCCTGCTCGAATGCCCCGGCAGCCTGACGATGGAATTGTGCGACGTGCCTGCCCTGGCGCGCGCTGCGCGAAAGCGCGGGATCGTCTCGATCCTCGACAACACCTGGGCGAGCGCGCTTGGCTTTACCGCTTTGACGCGCGGCGTCGACATTGTCGTTTCCTCGCTGACCAAGCATGTCGGCGGCCATTCCGACGCGATGATGGGCGCGGCCAGCGCGGGCTCGAAGTTTTACGCCACACTCAGGAAGCGCGCGCAGAACCTTGGGCAAGTCGTCTCGCCCGATGACGCCGCACTGGTGCTGCGCGGCCTCAGAACCTTGCAGGTTCGGTTGGAGCGCGAAACCTCAAGCGCGCTTGAGATATCGGCATGGCTCTCACAACGGCCTGAAATTGCACAGGTAATGTGCCCCATGCTGCCCGGCTCGCCCGGACACCAGATCTGGGCGCGGGATTTTACCGGAGGCTGCGGGCTGTTCAGTTTCCTGTTCAAGGGCGGCACTGCATTGAGCCGCGACAGCTTCATCGATGCGCTTGAACTGTTCGGCATCGGCTATAGCTGGGGCGGATTCGAAAGCCTCGTCGTGCCTGTCGATCCGGTGCCCTATCGCTCGGTCATGGCCTGGCCGCCGAAGGGCGTCACCCGCAAGGACCGGTTCGGCGTGCGGCTTTCCATCGGCCTTGAAGACCCTGCTGACCTCATCGCCGACATCGAACGGGCGCTTGTGAAGATGGCAGCGAACTAGGGCTGGATCAGCCCGCCAAAGTGGCTGGTAATCGCTCCCGTTTGCATGATAGCCTCCCGTTCGTCATCGAGAGGATGAAACCCATGAAACCAAGCGGAAAAGCCATCGCCACTGTCGCCCCTGCCGCGGGTGGCGCAATCGCCATCGCCGTGCCCCTGCTCGCGCAGCAAAGCGGGCCTGTCGCACGCTACGACATGCGCGCAGGCACCGTCTCGGGCATGGGCGCGATGGGCAGCGGCATGGGCGCGGGCATAAGCATGATGTTCGGCGGCGGCAACAGCAACAAGGTCCAGCACGAGCTCTATCTGCGAATCGGCTCCTCGCAGTCGCCATCGAAAGGCAGCCCGAAGGCAGACCATTTCATGCCGCCCAATGCCAAGCTCGGCAAATCGGTCGCGCTGACCACGCCGCGCGAGGAGCGCGAACCAGACCTGATGCCTGAAAAGCCCAAGGGCCGCCTGCTGATCTTCTGGGGTTGCGGGGAACGCGCGGGCAAGGGCCAGCCTGTGGTGATCGACTTCGCCAAGGTGGCCAAAGGCCAGGTTCCGCCGGGCCTGTGGAACAGCACGGTCATCCGCGACTGGGGGCCGAACCTGAGCAACAGCCGCACATTCGGACGCTGGCCGTCCGAGGACAACAAGTATGTGAAGCCTGACAGCTCCCTGCCTGGCCCGCACCGGATCGCATCGAACTATGCGCCGGAAATCAGCTTCACCCTCGCCAAGGACTTCATGGCGCCGCTCTCGGTGCGCACCGGTTCGTTGCCGAGCGGCGCGACTCGCACCAACTGGACCGGCATAGCCGGAGCGACCGGCTATCTTGCAGGGCTGTTCGGCGGCAAGCAGGGGCCGGGCGGCGACATGGGCGACATGGTCATGTGGACCAGCAGCTCCTCGCGCCAGTTCGGCGGTGGCCTGTCCGACTGGACCTCGCCCGGACAGGTGGCCACGCTGGTCAAGAACGGCACGGTCATGCCGCCATCCGCCACCAGTTGCACGATCCCCGCCGAGGTCAACCGCGCGGCCGCCGATTTCAAGGTCGGCACGCTGACCGCGTTCGGGCCGGAAGAGAACTTCTCCTATCCGCCTCGCCCGGCAAGCGGCCCTTGGAACCTGCAATGGACGGCGCGAATCCGTCACCGCTCGTCGACCAGCTGGATGTCGATGCCCTGCATGGGCTCGATGGGCGCGCAAGGCGCGCAGCAGGGCGAATGCAAGAAACGGGGCGGCCTTGGCGGAATGCTGGGCGGCGGCATCCTTGGCGGAGGTGGCTGCGACTGCTGACGCAGGGCTAAAGCGCGCCTAACAGGGCGCAAAAGCATTCTCGCTGGCATGTTGCGGCGCGACAGGCCAATTGGGCTTCATGGAACATGCTCCTTCTGCAACCGGCAAGGTTTACCTTGTCGGCGCCGGTCCCGGCGATCCCGACCTGCTGACCCTGCGCGCCGCGCGGCTGATCATGCAGGCCGGGCTGATCGTGCATGACGGGCTGGTGAGCGAGGACATTCTCGCAATGGCCGGGCCCAAGGCGAGGCTGGTGTCGGTCGCCAAGCGCCGATCGCGCCACACGATGCCGCAGGACGCAATCAATGACTTGCTGGTTGCCGAGGCAAGGGCCGGCAAGCAGGTGGTGCGGCTGAAAGGCGGCGATCCCTTCATCTTCGGGCGTGGCGGCGAAGAGGCGGAGGCTTGCCGCGCGGCAGGCGTGCCGGTCGAGGTCGTGCCGGGCATCACCTCTGCCCTGGGCGCGTCGGCAGCAGCGCAAATCCCGCTGACGCATCGCGCAAACGCCTCCATGGTCAGCTTCGTTGCCGGTCAGTGCAAGGGCCTGACCGAGCAGGACTGGTCGGGCCTTGCCGGCAAGGGGCGCACGCTCGTGATCTACATGGGCCTCGCCTCTGCGCCGCAGATCGCCGAAAAGCTGATAGCCGACGGGCTGTCGCCTGCCATGCCGGTTGCGATGATCGAGAATGCGACGCGCAAGGCAATGCGGGTGCTGCGCGCGCCCATTGCCGGACTTGCCGAGCTGGTCGTGCGCGAACGGGTGAAGAGCCCGGCGCTTATTGTCGTTGGCGAAGTGGCAGGCGAGGCCGAACCGGACCTGCGCGCGCTGGCATTGGAGTTGGCACAGTGAAGATATTGACGGGCAACGATCTGAAGAGCGGCCATGTCGTCTGGTGGGATGGCGAACAGTGGTCGAAATTCGTCAATTCCGCCGCCGATGTCGGCGACAAGGGCGAGGCGATCCTGGCCCGAGAGGAAGGCGCACGCCGCGTCTTCGCTGCCTATGTCGTCGATGCCACACGCGATTCGAACGGAGTGCGGCCTTCGCACATCAAGGAGCGCATCCGCGCGCTCGGGCCGACCGTGCGCCTCGACCTTTCATTGAAACCGGGTGATGCCAATGCCGGAAACTGGGTGATCTGATGTACAAGTACGACCAATACGATCAGCAGATGGTCGATACCCGCGTCGCGGAATTCCGCGATCAGGTTCGCCGCCGTCTCGATGGCTCGCTGACCGAGGACCAGTTCCGGCCGCTGCGCCTGCAGAACGGGCTCTACCTGCAGCTGCATGCCTACATGCTGCGCGTCGCCATTCCCTATGGCACGCTAAACTCGCGGCAGATGCACCTGCTGGGCGACATCGCCGACAAGTACGATCGCGGTTACGGCCATTTCACCACGCGCCAGAACATCCAGTACAACTGGATCAAGCTGGAAGAGACGCCCGACATTCTCGCCGATCTGGCGAGCGTGGAAATGCACGCCATCCAGACCAGCGGCAACTGCATCCGCAACATCAGTTCCGACCAGTATGCCGGGGCCGCCGCTGACGAGATCATCGATCCGCGCCCCTATGCAGAGCTTCTGCGCCAGTGGTCGAGCTTTCACCCCGAATTCCTGACCCTGCCGCGCAAGTTCAAGATCGCGGTGATCGCCAGCGAGACCGACCGCGCCGCCATGAAGTTGCACGACATCGGCGTACAGATGGTGAAGAACAGCGCGGGCGAAATCGGCGCCCGTTTCTTCGTGGGTGGCGGCATGGGCCGCACCCCGATGATCGGTCCGGTGGTCCGCGACTTCGTGCCGCTCGACCAGTTGATTACCTATGCCGAGGCTTGCCTCAGGGTCTACAACCGCTACGGACGGCGCGACAACAAGTACAAGGCGCGCATCAAGATCCTCGTTCACGAACTGGGCAAGGAGGAGTACACGCGCCAGGTCGAGGAGGAGTTCGCACACCTGCTTTTGCAGGGCATCGAGCCGCCGCTCGCCGAATTGGAGCGGATCAAGGCGCATTTTACCGACCCTGCCTTCGATCCGGGCGCGAGCGACGACCTTGACCTCTC
Organism: Novosphingobium sp.; assembly: GCA_030830245.1. Taxonomy (GTDB): domain Bacteria; phylum Pseudomonadota; class Alphaproteobacteria; order Sphingomonadales; family Sphingomonadaceae; genus Novosphingobium. The sequence goes on from JAURNJ010000083.1 coordinate 6,166, forward strand.
CGATCCCGATTTCCGGCTGTGGGTGGAGCGCAACTGCGCGCCGCACAAGCAGCACGGCTACATCATCGCGACGGTCAGCCTCAAGCCAGTCGGTGGCATTCCTGGGGATGCCACATCCGACCAGATTCGGCTTATGGCCGCGCTGGCCAGGGACTACAGCTTTGACGAGCTGCGCGTCACTCATGCGCAGAACATCGTGTTCCCGCACGTCCGCAAGGCCGATCTTTACACCGTGTGGAAGGCGCTGGACGAAGCAGGCCTTGGCATCGCCAATCTGGACAGCATCGGCGACATCATCGCCTGCCCCGGCCTTGACTATTGCAGCCTTGCCAATGCCCGCTCGATACCGGTCGCACAGAAGATCTCCGAACGCTTCGGGTCGCCCGAAAAGCAGGCCGAGATCGGTGAGCTGAAGCTCAAGATTTCGGGCTGCATCAATGCCTGCGGGCACCATCACGCGGGCCATATCGGCATCCTGGGCGTCGATCGCAAGGGCGTGGAGAATTACCAGCTGCTGCTCGGCGGCTCGGAAGCTGCGGATACATCTCTGGGCCAGATTACCGGCCCCGGCTTCGATGAAGACGGGATCGTCGATGCGGTCGAGAAGGCGACGCAAGTCTATTTGCGCGAACGCAATGAAGGCGAACGGTTCCTCGATACATATCGCCGCATCGGCATGGCCCCGTTCAAGGAGGCGCTCTATGACTGACGTCCAGTTCCGCTTCCGCGACGACGAAGAAGCTGGCGATCCGGCTGTCACGGTCGATTCCTTTTTCGACCAGACCAACGCGACTGCAGTGCGCATCGAGCCGGGCGACGACGCGCGCGACCTGCTCCCCTTCCTTGACCGGCTGCAACTTGTCGTCGAGCACGAAATACTCGGCATCCTCGCCGGTGGTCGACACCATCAGCAGGCGCAGTCCGGGCCACGCCGTCTT
>JAURNJ010000084.1 GCA_030830245.1 Novosphingobium sp.
CAGCGCGCGCGCCGCGCCGCGTTCGACCGGCTTGAATGCCTCGCGATCGAGCCCGGTGTAGTGGACCACGATCCGGTCCTTCGGCATGCCGAGCGCAACCATGTCTGCCTTGAGCGCTTCGGACACGGCAAGCATCATCGCCGCGCTCTGTGCCGCCTCGATCATCTGCGCCAGCGCGGCCGGGCGCTTGCCCCAGTAGTGGATGTCCGCACCGCGGGATTTGACCGTGAAGGGCAGGCCGAGATCGGCAGCAATCGCAGCCACAGCCGGACCATCCGGGAAGAAGAACGAGGCGTCGATCAGATCGAACGGGTTTTGCGCATGCAGGTCTCGCGCGAGCGGCAATACGGCCTCGACGATGCGGTCTGGGTTGGTGTCGCCGCCGACTTTGGGAATGGTGCGGAAGGGCGGATAATGCACGGGAATACCGGTAAAATCGCTCACTGCAGGCAGCTTGGCGAGGCTGCGATAAGGCTCGCGCAGCGATAGCGGTCAAGGGGGGATGCCGACGGGGCTGATAATGGTCAGGTCGACCTCGTCGATCGCCGTGACCGCCAGCATCTGGTTGCGCACGAAGTTGCCGAAGGCGGGGTGCGACGGGTTGGGAAACAGGGTGCTGATCGAAAGGACTCGCATCTCTTCCGTTTATACGATCACAGCTTTCGAACCAGCATTTCCGCAACCGCAAGCCACGCCGGGTTTTCGATAACTACCTGGCGTTGACCGGAACCGTGAGGCAGCAGAGCGACGCGGCTCTCGTCGCGGTCGATCATCCGGCCAAATGCGAAACGTCCGCCAGGACGGGGCGACAGCACGTCGCGGTTAATCAGGCGGGCATGTTCGCCGACAGGGACTTCGCGCAACCAGACCTGATCGCCCGCGCGGAATTCTCCCGTGCTTGTTTCGACCGCCAAGGCCATCATCGCACCGCCGCCCGCCAGCGCCGTGGGCAATACTGCATCGCGCGGACTGGCGAGAGCTTCCACTCCTGCCGGGGTAAGACTCGCGACGATCTGCGGTTGCTCGGCCTGGTCGCCGCGCAGCAGCAATTGGGGTTCGACCTCCAAGGCGGCAGCGATCCTATTCATCCAGTCCAGCGACAGGTTGCGCATGCCCGTTTCGAGTCGTCCGATCGTCTGCGCAGTTGTCGGAGGGGAGCAGCGCGCGCCGACCTCGGCCAAGGTCAGGCCTTTCTCGCGGCGCACGTCGCGGATGCGATTGATCATTGGCTTGCTTCCCGAATAACCAAATAGGTTTTTACTTTCCTACAACATAACAGGTTTGGCAATGTAGTTGCCATCCGCACTGGTCGATTCCCGGGGAGAAAGCGATGAAGAAGGTTCTGGCTGAGCGCGAACTGACTAGCGAAGGTCCGACTCTTCGGCCCGCCCGCAAGCGCGGTCGCAGCGCGACCGTCAACCTGGCCGAATCGCCCCTGACATGGCTGCATGCGCGCGGGCATGTTTCCGATCGTCAGTTCGATGCAGGCGAGGGGCTGCCTGATGCGGAACGCTCGCTCGGCTGGCCGGTGCGCAGCGGCAAACTGGTGCTGCGGATCGCGCTCGACCGAGTGGCGGATTACTACCGTCTACCCTGATCCGAGGTAGCATTGCGCTCATAGGCAGACCGTGGCACCTGTCGTGCTTGTTAACGACAGGGGGTCGCACCTTGCTTACGAACCGCAGACATTTCCTCGCCGGGGCAGGCGCCGTCGGGCTTGCAGCAGCCTTTCCTCTCCGGGCAATCGCGCAGACTGGCGGTGACAAGGCCTTTGCCGCGCTGTGCCAGCGCGTGCTCGAGGGCGACATGCTGGTCAGCCCGTTCGATGCGACCCTGCTGGGCCTCGATGTTGGTGATCGCGCGCCGCTGCGCGCGCAGCTTGGTCCGGCGGGCAAGGCGGGAGACATTGCCGCAAGCCGCCATGCCCGTGGAATGCTGGCGGCGGTCCGCGGCTTCGACCGCACAAGCCTGAGCGAAACCTGGCAGGTGCGCCACGATGTGGTTGCTGACATGCTCGAAAAGCGGCTGGTTGCGGACAAGTACGATCTGCCCGACGTTGGCTCCCCCTACCGTCTGAGCCAGCAGGACGGAGCCTACGCCGTGGTCCCCGATCTGCTCGATTCGGGGCACCCGGTCGAAAGCGCGGAAGATGCCGAGGCCTATCTTGCGCGGCTGGCTGGCTTCTCCGGCTATTTGCGCGAGGAGACCGAGGCGCAGGCCGAGGAAGCTTCGCGCGGACTCGCCGCGCCGGGCTGGGCGCTGGCCATGACCGCCAGCCAGATCGAAGCGCAACTGGCGGCGGCTCCTGCCGATAGCGGCATGGTCGACTCGCTCGCCCGGCGCACGAAGGAAAAGGGCATCGCGGGCGACTGGGCTGCACGCGCCACAAAGCTGCTGGAGGACGAGGTCTATCCGGCGCTGCGCGAACAGCGCGACCTGGTGAAAAAGCTGGCGACAACGACGCGTGCTGGCGATGGCGTGTGGCGCTTGCCGCGCGGTGACGAAATCTATCAGGATGCGCTGCGCCAGTTCACCACGACGAACCTGTCAGCGGAGGAAATCCACAAGATCGGGCTGGAACAGATCGCCGAACTGACGAGTGAACTGGATGGAATCCTCAGGAAGACCGGCCTGAGCAAGGGCACTGTCGGCGAGCGCCTTATCGCACTCAATAAGCGGCCTGATCAGGTCTTTGCCAACACCGACAAGGGCCGGGCGGCGCTGCTCGAATCTATCAAGGCGAACATGGCCGCGATGCAGAAGAAACTGCCGCAGATGTTCGCCACGGTGCCCACCGCGCCGCTCGAGGTTCGCCGGGTGCCGGTCGAAATCCAGGACGGCGCGTCGAACGGCTATTACTATCCGGCCGCGCTCGATGGTTCGCGCCCGGCGATCTACTGGATCAACCTCAAGGACACGGCCGACTGGCCGAAATACACGCTCCCTTCGCTGACCTATCATGAGGGCAACCCCGGCCATCATCTGCATGGCTCGCTGATGCTGGGCGACAAGGACCTGCCCGACCTGCTCAAGAACTATTTCATCTCCGCTTATGGCGAAGGCTGGGCGCTCTACTCGGAAATAGTGGCCGAGGAACTGGGCGGCTACAAGGGTCTCGAGCTTGCCGGAGCCCGTCAGGCATGGCTCTATCGGGCGGTGCGCCTGGTCGTCGATACCGGCATCCATGCCAAGCGATGGGATCGCGAGAAGGCGACCGCTTATTTCCAATCGATGGTTGGCCATACGCGGGCGCGTTCGGAGCGAGAAATCAACCGCTACTGCGTTCTGGTCGGGCAGGCGTGCAGTTACAAGATCGGGCAGAACGAATGGGTGCGGCTACGCAAGCTGGCCAGGAGCGAGCTGGGCGCCAGGTTCGATGCGCGCCAGTTCCATGAAGTGCTGAAGGAAGGCGTGATGCCGCTCGACATGCTCGACAAGCGCGTGAAGGCCTGGGTTGCGCGGGTAAAAGGTTAGTTGCCCTCGACGAGTTCCGCCAGTTCCAGCCAGCGTTCCTCTGCGGCTTCCTTTTCCGCGCGGCTGGTTTCCAGCGCCTTGGTCAGCGCCGCGAATTTTGCCGGGTCGCGGGTGTAGAGTTCGGGATCGGCAAGCGCGGCTTCGTCGCGGGCTATGGCCTTGTCGAGCTCCTCGATGCGAGCTGGCAACAGGTCGTAGTCGCGCTGGTCCTTGTAAGAGAGCTTCGTTGATCTGGGCTTTGCCGGGGCAGGGGCCGACGGGGCCGCGTCTCTGTTGCGGTCGGCACGGACAGCATTCGACGAGGTCTTCTTCCGCTTCGCTTCCCAGTCGGCATAACCGCCCGCGATCACATCGACGTGGCCCGAACCGTCGAGTCCCAGCGTGATCGTCACGGTGCGGTCGAGGAAGTCGCGGTCGTGGCTGACGATCATCACGGTGCCGTCGTAATCCGCGATCACTTCCTGCAAAAGGTCGAGCGTTTCGAGATCGAGATCATTGGTCGGCTCGTCTAGCACCAGAAGGTTTGAGCGCCGCGCGAACTCGCGGGCCAGCAGCAGGCGCGAACGTTCGCCGCCCGATAACGTGCCGACCTTGGCATCGACGAGACCGGGATCGAACAGGAACTCCTTGAGATAGCCCTGGACGTGCTTGCGCACACCGCGCACGTCGATCCAGTCGCCTCCGTCGGCCAGCACATCGCGGAGGCGCTTCTCCGGCGAGAGCAGACTGCGCTGCTGGTCGATGACTGTTCCGGTCAGCGTCTTGGCCCGCATGACGGTGCCCTGATCTGGTTCGATCTCGCCGGTCAGCAGCTTCAGCAGCGTGGTCTTGCCCGAGCCGTTCGCGCCGACAATGCCGATGCGGTCGCCGCGCTGGATGCGAAGCGAAAAGTCGCGGATGATGGTGCGCTCGCCGAACTTCTTGCTGACATGTTCGGCAACGATAACGGACTTGGTTTTTGCCTCGTCGGCAACGATCTTGAGTTTCGCCGTGCCCGCCGGATTGAGCATGGCGGCGCGCTGGGCGCGCATTTCCCAAAGCTTTTCTAGCCGACCCTGGTTGCGTTTGCGCCGCGCCGTGACGCCGCGTTCCAGCCAGTGCGCCTCGATCTTGAGCCTGGCGTCGAGCTTTTCGGCGGCGCGGGCTTCCTCGGAATAGACCTGTTCCTCCCACGCCTCATAGCCACCGAAGCCGACTTCCTTGCGGCGCAGGTTACCCCGGTCGAGCCAGAGTGTCGCGCTGGTAAGGCGGGTGAGGAAGGTGCGGTCGTGGCTGATGACGATGAAGGCGCCCTTGTACCGCGACAGCCAGCCCTCCAGCCAGTCGATCGCGGCGAGGTCGAGATGGTTGGTCGGCTCGTCGAGCAGCAGCAGGTCCGGCTCGGAGGCGAGCGCGCGGCACAGCGCGGTGCGCCGTCTCTCGCCCCCGCTTGCGCTGGTCGCGTCACGCGACAGGTCTATCCCAAGCTGCCCGGCGATGCTTTCCACCTCGTGGCGCGGCGGCGCATCGTTCCCGGAGAGCGCGAAATCGAGCAGAGTGTCGAACCCGGTGAAGAACGGGTCCTGTTCCAGCAGCACGATCCGCGTTCCCGGCTGGACCGAGCGCAGGCCGCGGTCGGCTTCGATCTGGTCTGCGATCAGGCG
>JAURNJ010000085.1 GCA_030830245.1 Novosphingobium sp.
GCAGCGTCGCGGCGAGTTCGACGTGACCGAGTTCGACCGCGAGGACATGGTGATTGTCGGTACGCCCGACGAATGTCTGCGCAAGCTTGCCCGCTATGACGAGATCGGCGTCGATCAGGTACTGTGCTACCTCAACTTCGGCTACCTGCCGCACAGCGCAGTGATGAAGTCGATCGAACTGCTGGGAACCCATGTGATCCCCGAGCTGCGCAAGATGGGCAAGACCGGGGTTGCCAACAGCCTGAGCCAGGGCATCCGGCAGGCCGAGACGTCGATTACCGAGAAGAACTGGGCAAGAACGCCCGAAGCCCCCGTTGGAGGATGACAATGAACCTGAATATCGATGAATTGATGGACCTGAAGGGCAAGCGCATTCTGATCGTCGGCGGCGGTCAGGGCAATGGCGAGGCGACAGCCCACGTGCTTGCCACCTTCGGGGCCAATGTCGCGATCCTCGATCTGGAACTGGACCGCGCCCAGAAGGTTGCCAAGGACTTGGAGGCGCGCGGCGTTTCCTCCTACGCGCTGAGCGCCGACGTGCTGGTCGAGGATCAGGTCGTGGCCGCAATCGAGGAGGCGGATACCAAGTTCGGCCCGCTCGACGGCATGGTCTGCATCATCGGCATGGCTGGCTGGGCGCAGATCGTCGACATGACGACCGAGATCTGGGATCTCGATCACCAGCGCAACCTGCGCTATTTCTTCTGGGCGGCGCGCGAATTCGCCAAGCGTGTCCTGGATCGAGGTGGCAAGGCGAATATCTGCGCTCTTGCCTCGATTGACGGCGTCCGCGGTTCGGCGGTCCATGCGTCGTATGGCGCGGCCAAGGCCGGCCTTATCCATCTGGCCAAGACCATGGCGATCGAATGGTCGGGCAGGGGCATCCGCGTCAACATCGTCGCGCCCGGCTCGATCATCACGCCTCGCATTCCCGAGGGCACTGTCGCATCGGAGGCCAACATGAACGCGCATGTGCCGATGGTCCGCCGTGGCACCACGACGGAAATTGCCAAGGCAGTCTGCTTCTTCATGTCCGACCTGTCGTCGTTCGTGACCGGGCAGGTGCTGGCGGTTGACGGCGGCTATACCGCGAACGGCTGGCCGGGCATGATGGAGAACATGAGCCGCATCAAGGTCGGCGGCACCATGGGTGTGGACGAGTAATTCGGCATTGGTCCTCTTCCCGCAAGGGGAGAGGGCCCATTCGCTAGGACCCGAACCAGCGCGCGACCGCATCGCGCATGAGATTTGCAAGTTCGTCGAGGCGCGGCTTGAGCACCCCGCTTGGCCCGGCCAGGCCAAGCACGGCAGGCACGTGAAGCCCCTGCGCGGGTAGCGGCATGGCAAGAGACCAGGTGCGCTCGTCCATGGCGGCAGGGCCTTCCGCGAAGCCCTCGTCGCGGATACGATGCGCCATATCGACAAGTGAGCGCATATCCTCCTCGCCGATGCGGGCACGGTGGGCGATCCGCAGCACTGCATCGTCTTCCAGCGTCGAGAGATAGGCGCTGCCGATAGCCGAACCGAAAATGGAAACCTGAAGGCCACGTTCGGGCAAACGCTCGTCTCCCGGAATGCCGGGGATTTCGGCATCGACAATCTGCATGAACAGGTCGTTGGGCGTCGTGACGGTGACCACTAGCCCGGTCTGGGCATGGAGTTCCTCCACCAGCTTACGGAGCCGCCCGTCGGCCCCGTAGCTTTCGACGATCCAGGCGCTGAATTCGGTAAGGCGCGGCGAGGGCAGATAGGTCTTGGCTCTCGCGTCGAACACCAGATGCGCTGAATCGACCATGGTCTTGAGCAACTGGTTGGTGGTCGAAGAGTGCATTTCGAGGGCACGCGAAATCTCGATTGCGCGCAACGGGCGTTGCGCCCGCCCGAACAGCTCAAGGAGGTCGAGCGCGCGGGTTGCCGAGCGCGACGAACTGCGCCGCTCGGCCGGTCGCTTGACTCGCACGGTAAGGTGGCTGCCACTGCCGGGTCGGGGCACGATAATGCTCACGCCGCGCTGGTCCTCATTGCCTGTCCTCTCGCGCGCGAACATGGACCAAGCTTCGCCTCGCGGCAATATCGGCGATTATTTGCTGGTGGCAGCGAGGTAATCCGGGTCGCGCTGGAACGAGATCGACCGGCTCTGGGCTTCCATGAAGCCCGCGTCTACGATGATGTTCTGGCCGGTGACGGCCCTGGCGCCCTCGCTTGCGAGATAGCCGAAAGCTGCCGCAATATCGTCTGGCTCGATGACCATGCCGAGCGGTGCGCGGCTCGCAAGCACCTGGCGCGCCGCCTCCTCGCCGCCGAACATCTGCTGTGTCATCGGCGTCAGGGTATAACCGGGCGCAACGCCGTTGACCCTGATCTTGTGCATCGCAAGGTCGTTTGCCGCAGCGCGGATCAGGCCGGTGAGGCCGTGCTTGGCGGCGATGTAAGGGTGGCCGCCGACTGCACGCTGGCCCGAGATGCTAGTCGTCATCAGGATCGCCCCGCCATGGCCGCCCGCGATCATGGCGCGCGCCGCGTGCTTCACGCCGTAAAAGCAGGAGTTGAGCACGATATCGACGGTCCGCTTCCAGTCTTCGGCGGTAATGTCGGTGATCGGGCCGAGCGCGCCGGCTTGCGCCGCATTGTTGACGATGGCGTCGATCCTGCCGAATTCCTTCACGGCCCGTTCGACCAGTGCGGCGACCTGATCCTCCACAGTGACATCGGCGGCCTGGTAGAGGCCACCGACTTCGTCGACGAGATCCTGCGCGGCGCCCTCCCGCAGGTCGGACGCGATAACCGTGAAGCCGTCCGCCGCCAGCCTCCTGACGATGGCCCTGCCGATTCCGCCTGCCGCGCCAGTGACGACAGCGACGCGTTGTTCACTTGTGTTCATATACCCCTCCTGGATCCTGAGCCTGCCGGCTTACTGCCGGTTGAAAACGCCGGGCCGGTTCATGCACTCTAACCAGCCGCCATCAACGATGATTTCCTGCCCGGTGATATTGCGCGCAGCATCGCTGGCAAGGAAGGCAAAAGCTGCTGCGATGTCTTCGGGTTCGATCACCTGGCCAAGGCTGTTGAGTTCGCTCAGCCTGGCTCGCGCTTTTTCATCGCTGTCATGAAACTGACTGGACAGGGGAGTCATGGTGAAGCCAGGAGCGACGCCATTGACGCGGATTCCATCGACGCTCAGGTCGGTTGCGACCGAACGGATCAGCCCAGTAAGTGCATGCTTTGCCGCATTGTAGGGATGGCCACCAACCGTGCGATGCGCTGCTATGCTTGTCGTCGCGAGCAGGACGCCGCCCCTGCCAGCCTCTTGCATAACGCGAGCGGCGTGTTTCATGCCAAGGAATACGCTGTCGAGCAGCACTGCCATGGAGTGTGACCATTCGGCGGCCGCGATCTCGGTAATCCGTCCGGTTGCGCCAACAATCCCGGCATTGTTGACCATGACATCAAGCCGACCGAATTCTCGAACCGTGTCTGAGACAAGGCCTTCGATATCGGCCTCCTTGGTGACATCGGCGGTCCTGAAATCGCCACCCAGTTCCTTGGCGAGGCTAGCTCCCCGGTCGGCCGTGATGTCCGAAAGCATCACTCGAAAGCCGTCCCGTGCAAGCGCGCGGGCGGTCGCCATGCCTATGCCGCCCGAACCACCTGTCACAATCGCCACCTTGCCACCAACGCGATTTTCCATGCTTGCCAATCCAGTTTAC
>JAURNJ010000086.1 GCA_030830245.1 Novosphingobium sp.
CATGAAGCTGGCGGTAGAGCTGCTCGCGGGTGATCTCGCAGGCAAGCAGCCGTTCGCTGGCGTCGGAAACCTGATCCTCGGGATAGAGCCATGGGCCTTCGGGCATCAGCGACGACAGATGCGCCTTCAGTTCGGCAACCCCGTCGCCGGTCAAGGCCGAAACGAAGAACACCTCGGAAAATTCGACCTTCTCCGAAAACTCGCGGGCCAGATCGAGCAGCTTTTCCTTGGGTGTGGCATCGACTTTGTTGAGCACGAGGATGCGCCGTTCGGGCCGGTCTCTGAGCGCATCCAGCAGCGGTTCCAGCTCGTGGCGACGTTGCTTAACCGGATCGACCACCAGCAGCACCGCATCGGCCTCCTGCGCACCTTCCCAGGCAGCAGCGACCATCGCGCGGTCGAGCCTTCGTTTCGGCGCGAAGATGCCCGGAGTGTCGGCGAGCACGATCTGCGTCTCGCCATCAAGGGCTATGCCCAAGAGCCGCGCCCGCGTGGTCTGCGCCTTGGCCGAAACGATCGCAACCTTCTGGCCAACCAGCGCGTTGACCAGTGTCGATTTGCCCGCATTGGGGGCGCCGATCACCGCGACAAGGCCGCAACGCTCGCTCATCCGAACCTCCTCAGGAATTCCTCGGCAGCCAGTGTTTCGGCGTCCTGCTTGCTGCTCGCCGTCGCCTGCGCCTCGCCGATGCCATGAACCGTGACACGCACGGTGAACCGAAGGTTGTGATCCGGGCCGCTGCGCTCGACCAGGGCATACTCCGGCATGCGCCGCTTGTTGCCCACGGTCCATTCCTGCAACGCGGACTTGGGGTGCTTGCGCTTGCCTGCCTTGCCATCGACTTCCTCTGTCCACAGCTTGTGAACCATCGCGCGCGCCGGATCGAAGCCATGGTCGACGAAACAGGCGCCGATCAGCGCTTCCATCACGTCGCCAAGGATATTGTCGCTCTCGAGCCCGCCATCGTCGCGCGCCTGCTTGCCCAGGACCATGTGTTCGGCCAGGCCGATGGCTCGAGCGACCCGCGCGCAGGTCGCCCGGCTGACCAGCGCGTTGAGCCGCTGTGAGAGCTTGCCTTCGGCATCGCTGCTTGCTGCATAGAGCCATTCCGCGATGCATAGGCCAAGCACCCGGTCGCCGAGAAATTCCAGTCGCTCGTAATTGCGCTCGTGCCCGGTGCTGCCGTGTGTCAGGGCCTCAAGCCAGAGCATTGGGTCGTTCGGTTCGTGCCCGGCATGCGCGGCGATGAAAGCGCGGGCGCTCTCGGGAAGATCGCTGCGCTTGCCGCTCATGGTCAGAAAGTCCCGCCGATCCGGCTCCAGCGCGCAGCAGAAAGCCATGTCCACGGCTTGATCCATTCGGCACCGCCATCGGTCGAGAACATGATCACGCTTGCTTTTCCTACAAGGTTGTCCTGCGGGACGATACCAATCCCCTGTCCGGGAATCGCCGGAAAGCGGCTGTCGAGCGAATTGTCGCGGTTGTCGCCCATCAAGAACAGCATGCCTTCGGGCACGACCACGGGTTCGGTATCGTCCTGCGGAGTGTAGTCGAGATCGAGCACGTTGTAGCTTCGTCCGCCGGGCATCGTCTCGCGGTATTGCGGATAGCGGCAAGCCGCTGTGCCGTCCTCCAGCTGCCCGACAAAGCGCGGGTAGTAGCAATGCGTGTTGGGGGAGATCGGCACGATGAAATCGCCAATGCGCTTTCTTGGGATTGCCTTGCCGTTCAGAACGAGCTGGCCATTGCGCACCTGCACCTGATCGCCCGGCAGGCCGATCACCCGCTTGATATAATCGATGTCGTCGTCCGGTGGGGCCTTGAAGATGACCACGTCGCCGCGCTCTGGCTGGCTCGCAAAGATGCGAGTGGGGATCAGGGGAACGCTGAACGGAAGTGAATGGCGCGAATAGCCGTAGGGCCATTTGGCGGCGAGCAGGTAATCGCCTTTCAGCAAGCGCGGCAGCATCGATTCGCTGGGAATGTTGAACGGCGAGAAGACGAAGCTGCGGAAGATCAGCACGATGAGCGCCAGCTTTAGCAGGAAGGCGATGAAGCTTTCCTGCGCCTCCTCTCCGGGTGCATCGACGGGAACATCGGGTGCGACGGTTTGGGTCTCGCTCATTGACCGCTCCATGTTAGGCGCGGTGCCGCGCGTCAAGGACAATGGCGTTACCGGGATCGCGCTGCTAGGCGGGCAGTTTGCAGGCAAGCAGTCAAAGGGAAGGGCAGGCAATGGCGGACAAGGCGGCGGCACAGGCGGCATGGCGCGCCCTGCAAGCCCTCGACAGGCCGCGCCTTGCGGACCTGTTCGCTGTCGATCTATCCCGCGTCGAGCGACTTTCCGCGCGCCTGGAGCTGGGCGAGGGCGGCGTGCTGTTCGACTGGTCGAAGACCCATCTCGACGATGCGCACCTGGAGGCGTTCGAGGCTTTGGCGCAGGCGATGGACTTTGCCGGAGCGCGCCACGCCTTGCTGGCCGGCGCGATCGTCAATCCGACCGAAGGCCGCGCGGCAGAGCATACCGCGCAGCGCGGCATGGGCAGCGAGGACAGTATGGCGCTTGCGCAGGCGCTGCATGCGCGCATGGCGGCACTGGTCGATGCGATCCACATGGGCGTCTTCGGGGACGTGAAGCACCTGATCCACATCGGCATTGGCGGTTCGGCGCTGGGTCCGGCGCTGGCGGTCGATGCGCTCGCCCGTCATGGCGCGATGGTCGATGTGCATGTCGTTTCGAATATCGATGGCTGCGCGCTGGAAGCGG
>JAURNJ010000087.1 GCA_030830245.1 Novosphingobium sp.
AGGAAGCCCAGCGGCGCGCCCATTTGCGGGGCCGCACCAAAGCGGTTCTCCCAGCCCTTAGGAGCGTTCTCCACCGCCAGCAGCGCCGCCCCGCCCCACTCTCCGCCGAGGCCAAATCCTTGCCCGAAGCGCAACAGGCACAGCAGCAACGGGGCGGCAACGCCGCCGGCGGCATAACCAGGCAGGAAACCGATCAGCACGGTCGACACGCCCATCGTCAGCAACGAGGCGACCAGCGTCGCCTTGCGCCCGACGCGATCGCCAAAGTGGCCGAAGGCGATGGCGCCCAGCGGTCGAGCAAAAAAGGCGAGGCCGAATGTCATGAAAGCGGCCAATTGCTGGGCTGCGGACGATTCGGAAGGGAAGAACAGCGGGCCGAACACAAGCGCGGCGGCGGTTCCGAAAATGTAGAAATCGAAGAACTCGATCGCCGTGCCGACAAGGCTGGCGGTGAGAATGCGGGCGTTCTGGCGGATCGGGTGCATGAGGACCGTTCCTGACAAGCCGAGCAAAGGCAGTCAATTGCCGGTGCGCTTGCTTCCACCGGATATGTTCCCTAACCGTTCCCGGGTGAACCTTCCTGTCGATTCAACCTCCGACGACCTGATCGCGGGCCTCAACGACCCGCAGCGAGAAGCCGTGCTGACCACCGAAGGACCGGTGCTGATGCTGGCGGGCGCGGGCACGGGCAAGACCGCGGCGCTGACCGCACGGCTGGCATGGCTGATTCGCAATCGCCTTGCCTGGCCGAGCGAGATCCTTTGCGTCACCTTCACCAACAAAGCCGCGCGTGAGATGCGCGAGCGGGTCGGAAAACTGATCGGCCCTGCTGTGGAAGGGATGCCGTGGCTCGGTACCTTCCACTCGACCGGCGCAAAGATGCTGCGCCGCCATGCCGAACTGGTCGGATTGCAATCGAATTTCACGATCATCGACACCGACGACCAGCTGCGGCTGCTCAAGCAGCTGATCCAGGCGAATGATCTGGATGAAAAGCGCTGGCCCGCGCGCCAGCTTGCCGGTCTGATCGACCGCTGGAAGAACCGCGGCCTCAATCCCGGCGATCTCGATGCTGCGGAAAACGAGCTATATGCGAACGGTCGAGGGCAACAGTTCTACCAGCTTTACCAGGACCGGCTGAAGGCGCTCAATGCTTGCGATTTCGGGGACCTGCTGCTGCATGTACTCAATATCCTGCGCCAGCATCGCGACGTGCTGGAGCAATATCAGAACCGCTTCAAATACATCCTCGTCGACGAATACCAGGACACCAACCAGGTGCAGTACCTGTGGCTGCGCCTGCTCGCGCAGGAGCGCCGCAACATCTGCGTAGTGGGGGACGACGACCAGTCGATCTACTCGTGGCGTGGCGCAGAAGTCGCCAACATCCTGCGCTTCGAGAAGGACTTTCCCGGCAGCAAGGTGATCCGGCTTGAGCAGAATTACCGCTCCACGCCCCAGATCCTTGCCGCCGCCTCGGGCCTGATCAGCGAGAACAGCCAGCGGCTCGGCAAGACCTTGTGGACCGAGCGCCACGCGGGCGACAAGCTGCGCGTCATTGGCGTGTGGGACGCCCCGGAAGAGGCGCGCCGCGTCGGCGAGGAGATCGAGCGGCTGGAGCGCGAGGGCGCTCCGCTCGATCAGGTGGCGATCCTCGTGCGGGCACAATACCAGACCCGCGAATTCGAGGACCGTTTCATCACCATCGGCCTCAATTACCGGATCATCGGCGGCTTCCGTTTCTATGAGCGCGCGGAAGTGCGCGATGCGCTGGCCTATCTGCGCGTGATCGCCCAGCCTGCCGACGACCTCGCCTTCGAGCGGATATACAACCAGCCCAAGCGCGGGCTGGGCGCAAAGGCGCTTGAGACCATGCACCTGCACGCCCGCAGGCGCACCATTCCGCTCGCTGCCGCGGCGCTGGAACTGACCGATACGGACGAGCTTCCGGCACGCGCGCGCTCGACCCTGTTGGCGCTGATGCGCGACTTTGCCCGCTGGCGCGACCTTGCGGCTTCGGTCGGCCCGGCGGAACTGGCGCGCACCGTGCTGGACGAGGCAGGCTACACCGCCATGCTTCAAGCCGAACGCAGCGCCGAAGCGGCAGGAAGACTCGAAAACCTCGCCGAACTGGCTCGCGCCATGGAGGAATACGAAACACTGAGCGATTTTCTCGAACACGTCAGCCTCGTCATGGACAACGACGCTGCCGACGATGCCGAGAAGGTCACGATCATGACCATGCATGCGGCCAAAGGGCTGGAATTCGAGCATGTCTTCCTGCCCGGCTGGGAGGAAGGCGTGTTCCCTTCGCAGCGCTCGCTCGACGAAGGCGGTCTCGCCAGCCTGGAAGAAGAACGCCGCCTCGCCTACGTCGCGATCACGCGCGCGCGCAAACGCTGCACGATCCTGCACGCGGCGAACCGGCGCATCTACGGCCAGTGGACCAGTTCGATCCCTAGCCGTTTCATCGCCGAGCTTCCTGCCGATCATATCGAGGAGGAAACGACGCTGACCGGCGGTGAATCGCTTTGGCGTGCGCAGTGGTCGGAGCATTCCGATCCTTTCGCCGATGTGGCCCGCGCCCAGCCCTCACCGACCGTGACACGCGGCCCCGGTTGGCAGCGCGCCGCCTCATCGACCTATGATCCTGCCCCCAGGCGGGTGAAGGAAGCGACCCGATCTGCCGCCAGCTTTGCCGCCAAGCCGCGCAGCGATGTGGCCGTCGGCATGCGGGTGTTTCACGACAAGTTCGGTTACGGCACGGTTGCGGCGCAGGAAGGCAACAAGCTGGAAATCGACTTCGAAGGCACGGGCCGCAAGCGGGTGATCGACAGCTTCGTGAGGCTGGCGGACTAGGCTGTCGCTGCCTTCGTCGCGCCCCTCGTCATTCGCGCATAGAGCAGCATCAGCAGCGATCCCAGGGCGATTGCCCCGCCCAGCAAGGCGAAGACCGCATGATAGCCGCCGGTCGCATCGAAAATGTCGCCGCTCAGCCGGATCGTCACCGCGCCAACCAGGGCGATGATGAGGGACGCAAGCCCGTTCGCCGATGCGAAGGTATAGGGGCCGACAATGTCCGCGAGGATGGCGAGGCATAGCGGCATGATTGCTCCGCCCAGAAAGCCGATAACTGCGACGAGCGCCGCGACCGGCAGATAGCCGGACGGGATTGGCAACAAGACGACCAATGCGGCGAATGCCGCAAGGGCAATGCTCAGCGCGATTGCCTTGTTGACCCTCCTGTCTCCGACCGCAGCCAGCGCCAGCCTGCCAAGGATTCCGGCTACCCCCATGATCGAAATCAGGCCCGCCGCGGCAGCCATGCCTATCCCGGTTTCCTGCACCATCGGGATCAGCGAAATCGTCATTGCCTGAACCGTTCCCATGCCAAACGCCATGGTCAGCGCGATGACGTAGAAAGCCGGCCTGCTCAGAATCTCACGGGTCGAAAGGGGCTTGGTATCGGCTGTGGTCTGTTGGGCCGCAGGCGGCGCGACGGGCGTGCCTGCCGGAACCGGCTCGATATCATTCGGCCCAGGGCGGTCGCGCAGAAAAAAGATCATCACAAGGAACAGCAAACCGATCACCACGCCCTGCCCCACCAGCATGTGCCGCCAGCCCAACGAGCCCAGCATCCAGCCCACGAACGGGGCCATGACAATCGAGCCGAGCGACATGCCGATCGCCGCCAGTGACAGCGCCCTGGCGCGCTGCGCCGCGAACCAGCGCGTCACCAGCGCCATCACGCCGAAGGAAGTCATCCCGCCGACCGTCACTGGCAGGACAAGCGCGATCACTGCCGCGCTCAGCCACAGATTGTGCGAAAGCCCGATGGTCACGCTGGCCAGCGCATAGCACAAGGCCCCGGCGACCATGACGCGACGCGCCGTGAACGTATCCGAAGCGCGACCGACCAAGGGCGCGATGACCGCTCCGCCCAGGTTCATCAGGGCAAATCCGCTGTTCACTTCGGCTCGGGAAAGCCCGAATTCCTCTCCAACGGGAAGGACATAGAGCCCGAACACGCCGACCGTTGTCCCCATCGTCAGCATCATGATGAGCGCGCCGACGATGACCACGACCCAGCCGAAATACATGCGCTCTCCTTTCCGAACTCCGAGGCGCGAACCTAGGTGACGGGAGTGGATTGGCAAGGACTAATCAGCGAGGAGCCATCCTGATCGCACCGTCAAGCCGGATCGTCTCGCCATTGAGCATCGGGTTGGCAATGATGCTGGCGACAAGCTGCGCATATTCGGCAGGTTTGCCCAAGCGACTGGGATGCGGCACCTGTGCGCCCAGCGCCTGCTGCACGTTTTCGGGAAAGGCTTCGAGCATCGGCGTAAGGAATATGCCCGGCGCAATCGTCATCACCCTGATCTTGTGCTGCGCCAGATCGCGTGCAACCGGCAGGGTCAGGCCCACTACCCCGCCCTTTGACGCGCCATAGGCCGCTTGGCCGATCTGTCCCTCGTAGGCAGCAACAGAGGCAGTGTTTACGATAAGCCCGCGTTCGCCGTCGATCTCGTCA
>JAURNJ010000088.1 GCA_030830245.1 Novosphingobium sp.
AAACCGTGCCGCAGCTTCAGGGCACCAGCTTCTACACCAGCCACGAGGCGCTGCTGCTTCCCTACGAGCAGGCGCTGACCCGCCGGGATTCGCTGACCGGCGACTGGTACGATTGTTCGGCACACATGCTGTGGATCGGCGACCGCACGCGTTTCGAGGGTTCGGCCCATGTCGAGTTCCTGCGCGGCGTCGGCAATCCGGTCGGCATGAAGTGCGGCCCGAGCCTGGAGCCGGACGCCCTGCTGCGGATGCTCGACACGCTCAACCCCGGTCGTGAGGCCGGGCGCATGACGCTGATCAGCCGTTTCGGCAACGACAAGGTGCGTGAAGGCCTGCCGCGGCTGGTGCGCGCGGTGGCGCGCGAGGGCCATCCGGTGGTGTGGTCGTGCGATCCGATGCACGGCAATGTCATCAAGAGCGAATCGGGCCTCAAGACCCGTCCGTTCGACCGCATCCTCGACGAGGTGAAGGGCTTCTTCGAAGTCCATCGCGCCGAGGGCACCCATGCGGGCGGCATCCACATCGAGATGACGGGGCAGGACGTGACCGAATGTACTGGCGGCGCCATCGCCATCACCGACGAGGTGCTGGCAGACCGCTACCACACGCATTGCGATCCGCGCCTCAATGCCGCGCAATCGATCGAGCTGGCCTTCCTGATGGCCGACATGCTCAACCTCGAAGCAACCGAGCGGCAGAAGCAGGCGGCCTGACCGTTTGGAAGGAGCATTTTCGCTGCAAGGTCGTTAAGCTCCCCATGTATCGGACCGAGAGCGAAATGCCCATCGTAGCAACCAGGGGGGAGGGCGACGCAATCCGACAGCGTTACGCCTCGGTCCGCTCGCTTTCCGAGGCGTTGGTCGCGCCGCTGTCGGACGCCGACGCGATCTTGCAGTCGATGGACGACGCTTCGCCCGCGAAGTGGCACCTGGCGCATGCGACCTGGTTTTTCGAAACCTTCCTGCTGCGCGGCCATGCGCCCGGCTATCGCCTGTTCGACGAGCGTTTCGGTTTTCTGTTCAATTCCTACTACGAGGCCGAAGGTCCGCGCCACGCCCGCGACCGGCGCGGGATGCTATCCCGTCCGTCGCTGGCCGAGGTGCTGGAGTGGCGCGCCCATGTCGATGCGGCGATGGCGGACCTGCTGGTGCGCGAGGAGCTGGCCGGGCTGATCGAACTGGGCCTTGCGCACGAACAGCAGCATCAGGAATTGTTGCTGACCGACATCAAGCATGCGTTTTCCTGTAATCCGCTTGGACCGGCTTATGGGTCAGCCACCGCGCACGATGGGGCGAGAGTGCCTTCGAAGGAATGGCTGCATCATCCCGGCGGGGTGGTGGAGATCGGCCATTCGGGAGACGGCTTTGCCTTCGACAACGGAGGGCCGCGCCATCGCGTCTTGCTCGAACCGTTCGCTCTGGCAGACCGGCTGGTCACCAATGGGGAGTGGGACCAGTTCATAGCCGATGGCGGCTATGCCAATGCTTCGCTCTGGCTGTCGGACGGCTGGGCCTGGGTGCAGCGGGAAAGTGTCATGACGCCGCTCTATTGGCGGGAGAATGAGCACTTCACGCTGTCAGGCTGGCAATTGCGCGACCCCGGTGCGCCGGTGTGCCACGTTTCGTATTACGAGGCCGATGCCTATGCCACCTGGGCGGGCTATCGCCTGCCGACCGAATTCGAGTGGGAAGCAGCCGCGTCGCAGGTTGATTCCAGCGCGGGCAACCAGCTGGATGGGATCGGGGCCGTGATGCCGCAGGGTACGCCCCATTTGTTCGGCGATTGCTGGCAATGGACCCGCTCGGCCTATCTGCCCTATCCGCGCTTCAGACCGGCCGAGGGTGCGGTCGGCGAATACAACGGCAAGTTCATGAGCGGCCAGTTCGTCCTGAAAGGTGCGAGCTGCGCAACGCCGCGTGGGCACTCTCGCGCCAGCTACCGCAACTTCTTCTATCCGCACCAGCGTTGGCAGTTCACCGGATTGCGGCTGGCAAAGGATCTTTGAACATGGCGGATATTGATCCCGAAATCCGCAGCTTGGTTGAGCAATTCCGCGCTGATGTGCTGACCGGGCTTTCGCAGCCGCAGAAGACTATACCCGCGCGCTGGTTCTACGATCACAAGGGGAGCGAGTTGTTCGAAGCGATCACGAGCCTTCCCGAATATTATCTGACCCGCACCGAGATCGGCATCCTGCAAGGCTGCCTTGCCGAGGTTGCCTCGCTCGTCGGGCCTGGCCGCGTCGTGGTCGAATTCGGCGCGGGCTCCATGGCCAAGACGCCGCTGCTGCTCGATGCCGTGGCACCGTCGGCCTATGTGCCCATCGACATATCGGGCGAATTCCTGCGCGAGAGCTGCGCGCCGCTCATGGCGCGCTATCCCGGTCTTGCGATTGTGCCGGTAGAAGCAGATTTCTCAGCGCCAGTCTTGTTACCCAGCGGTGCGGGCACCGCCGGGCCGCTCGGCTTTTTCCCCGGCTCGACCATCGGCAACATGGAACCCGAGCCTGCAGCCGCGTTCCTTCGCACGATGCGCCAGACGCTGGGCGACAATCCGATGCTGCTGATCGGGATGGATCTGATCAAGGACGAGCAACGCCTGATCGCAGCCTACGACGATGCGCAGGGCGTGACGGCTGCGTTCAACTGCAATCTCGCCGCGCGGATCAACCGCGAGCTTGGCGGCACCGTCCCGCTGGATGCGCTCGCACACCGCGCAGTGTGGAACGCTGCACTCTCACGCATCGAGATGCACCTCGAAGCCATGAGCGCGATTTCCTTCGAGGTAAGCGGCCAGCCATTCTCGATGCGGGCGGGCGAGACGATCCACACTGAAAACAGCCACAAGTATTCTCGGGCCAGCGCCGATGAATTGCTGGCGCGGGGAGGCTGGGAGCCGGTTTGCCGCTTTAGCGATCAGGCTGAACAATTCCTGGTCGTGCTCGCAAAATCCGGTATTTGACCGCTTGACCTGACCGGCAGTCTCTCTAGGCCGAATGGCCAAACCCCGACCGGATTCGGGCGACAAGGAGAGACAAGAATGGCAACCGATCTCAAGAAATATGGTCCATGGGCGCTGATTACCGGCGGTTCTGAAGGTGTCGGCGCTGCTGCTGCACGGCAGCTGGCGGCGGACGGGTTCAAGCTGGTGCTGGTTGCGCGCAAGCCCGAACCGCTTGAGGCGCTGAAGGCCGAACTGGAAGCTGGCGGTACCGAAGTTCGCGTCAAGTCGGTCGATCTGTCGGCAGACGATGCGCTCGCGCAGGTGCGTGCCATAACCGACGACATTGAGGTCGGCCTGATGTTCTACAACGCCGGAGCCAATTCGGTTCGTGGCGATTTCGTCGAACTCGATCGCGCGATCACCCAGCAGGTGATCAACGTGAATGTCATCGGCCAGGCCGATTTCTCGCGCCATTACGGCAAGCTGATGTGCGACCGTGGACGCGGCGGCATCATCCTGACTGGCTCCACCGGTGGCTACTCGGGATCGGCAACCATCGTCACCTATGCCGCGGTCAAGGCGTTCAGCCGGATCTTTTCCGAAGGCCTGTGGCTCGAATGCGGCGCCAAGGGCGTCGATGTTCTCCACCTGTGCATTGGTTTCACTGCCACGCCGGCAATGGAGCGGCTCGGCCTGCCCATCGAATTTGCCGAAACCTCCGAAGAGGTTGCGCGCCAGGGCCTCGAGAATCTCACAAACGGGCCGGTCTGGATCATCAACACCAAGGGCACCATCGATGGCGCCCGTTCGGCCAATACGTTCGAGAATCGCGCAGAAGTGGTGCGCAAGCACACCGTGCCGCCGCGCGAGGCAACCGGCACCAACTGATTCCGCACCTCAGGGTCCTCACCCTAGTTAGTTTTCCTCTTGCGCTGCGCTGAGGCGAGTGCTTTGGCGCAGCCGAGAGGCATCCCAATGGCAATTAGACGTTTCGCAGGACTGGCAGGTAGTGTCGCGTTTGGCGCGATCGCCTTGGCAAGTCCGGCCAAGGCGCAGCTTGCCGAGAACGACGCCATTGCCGAATCGGATGACGCGTTCGGCACCAATGTCGGCCTCGAAAGTACCGGCATCTATACCGAGCACGATACCCGCGGTTTCAGCCCGCTCGATGCGGGAAACGTGCGGTATGACGGCGTCTATTTCGACCAGGTCTCGTTCTTGACCAACAAGTTGAGGGCAACTACCTCGATCCGCGTCGGCTTCGCCGCGGTCGAGACGCCGTTCGTTGCGCCGACCGGGATAGTCAACCACGGGGCGAGGCCGTTCCCGAAGGATGCCGGCGGAACCCTGACCTACACCCGCTTCTACTATGACGGGGTGTTCCACGAGGGTGAGTTCCGCCTGCCTGTGAAGAAGGACCGGATCGCGATAATAGGCGGTTTCGGTTACTCGAAGTTCGCCCAGGCGGACGGAACCCAGTCGGATAGCTGGGGCATCACCGCCAAGGCCAATATCCGGATCGGCCGGTTCGAACTGGCTCCGTTTTATGGCGGCGGCGAGTTTATGCGCAACGATGCCAAGCCGATTGCCTATGTGCCGGACGGTTTTCGCCCCAAGGTTCCGCCGGCCATGCGCTATCTCGGGCAGGACTGGGTTCGCGGCGCGCGCGATCATGGCAATTATGGCACGACGCTGAAGGGCGCGATCAGCGACCACCTCTATTTCCGAGGCGGCCTGTTCCATTCGCAAGGCAACAAGAAAAAGGGCTTCAGCGAGATATACCGCATCCGCGCGGATGACGGCACCGCCGCGCACTATGTGCTCGCAGACCCGGCGCAGGACGTGAATTCGACCAGCGGCGAAGGCATTTTCGTGCTCCATTTCCGGAACGAGCGCACCCAGCACCGCTTCTATGCCGGTTATCGCTCGCGCAACCGCCTGACCGAGACCGACGGATACGACTATATCGATCTTGGTACCGCAACATTCGGTCAGTACGACAAGATACCCAAGCCGGCACAGTTCGACTTCGAGGAAGTGAACCGGGGCAGGGTGAAGCAGTCTTCATTCCTGCTGGGCTATGTCGGTTTTCTCAAGGACGTTGGCCAGATCAACCTCGGGTTGCAAAAGGCCCGCTATCGCGCGACCCTGGCGCGCGGCGATACCGGCCTGGTCGAACGCCAGCAGGCCGATCCCTGGCTCTATAATGCGGCTCTGCGGCTGAATATCGCCGATGGGCTGATGGCCTATGCCGCCACCCAGCGCGGGCTGGAGGACAGCGGGCTTGCCGCCGAAAGCGCGATCAACCGCAACGAGCAGCTGCCTGCCGCTCGCTCGACCCAGTATGAAGGCGGAGTACGCTGGGACATGGGCAAGGCGCAATTGGTGCTGGCGGCCTTCCAGATCACCAAGCCCAACTTCGGCTACGACGCCGCTCGCCGCTTCATCGTGCTGGGCGACCAGCGCCATCGCGGTGCGGAAATTTCGCTTGCCGCCCATTTCGACAAGACTTTCGACGTTCTTTTCGGTGCGTACCTGATGGACCCCACTGTCAGCGGACCGGGCCGCTCTGCCGGGCTGGTCGGCCCGCGCCCGACCGGCGTGCCGAAGGTCTATGCGCGCATGGATGCAAGCTGGTTGACGGTGCTGCCGGGGGCGACGACACTGACCGCCACGTTGGAGCACCTTGGCGATCGCCCGGCGACCGCCACCCAATTCGCGCATCTTGGCGGCAAACAATTGATGCTGCCTTCGGTCACCACGCTCGATCTGGGCACGCGCAATGTCGTGCCGATCGGCAAGACAGTGCTTGGGGTGCGCATGATCGTGCGCAACGTGTTTGACGCAAAGTCTTGGCATGCGCCTTCGCCCGACGTCCTTTTCCAGCGACATCGGCGCAGCGTGCTGATCGTAGCCTCCGTCGATTTCTGAGCATGACGGGATGACGGCTCTGTATCTCCGAACACTGGCGCTTGTTGCCGCAACCGGCGCCCTTGTTGCTGCGGGGACGGTCCACGCCCAGTCGGCCAACAACGATGCGACTGCCGAATCGCAGGATGCCTTCGGCACCCAGGTCGGCCTCGAAAGCACTGGCACCTATACCGAATTCGATGCGCGCGGCTTCAGTCCGCTCGACGCTGGAAACAGCCGGATAGAGGGCATCTATTTCGACCAGGTGTGGAACCTTCCGTCCCGACTTCGCCGTTCGACGGCGATCCGCGTGGGTTTCGCGGCTGTAGACACGCCCTTCGTCGCGCCGACCGGCGTGGTCGACCAGCAACTGCATCCGCGCCCGACAGAGCCGGGTAACACGCTGATCTACAACCGCTACTGGTACGGCGGCTATTTCAACGAGTGGGAATACCGCCTGCCGCTGAACGACAGGTTCGCCGTGCGCGGCGGCCTGGGCTTTGCCAGGATCGGCCAGTCGGATGGCTCGGACGGGCAGAGCTATGCCGTCACCCTGCGCGGCTTCGCCCGGATCGGGGACATGGAACTGTCGCCGTTCTACGCGTTCGGAGAGAACACCCGCGACGAGGCAAAGCCGCTTGCCATCGTCTCGGCAGGCTATCTTCCCGAGGTTCCTCCAAGCCGGAAGTATCTGGGGCAGGACTGGTCTTTCGCGACCAAGGACTATCTCACTGCGGGCGCCACGCTGAAAGGCGCAGTTATCGGCGACCTGTCCTTTCGCGGCGGCATTTTCCGCTCCGTCAGCGACCGGAAGACCAATATCGCAGAGTTCTATGACATCCGTGCGGGCGGGGCTCAGGCCCGCCACATCGTGCTGTCCGATCCCGCTCACGATAACCGTTCGACCAGCGGCGAAGGCCTGTTCGTCTGGCGGACCGGAACCAAAGGAACCAGCCACCGGATCTTTGCCGGGTATCGCGCCCGCGACCGCGTGACCGAGACCGGCGGTTCGCAGGTCTTTGACTTCGGTCTTGTTCCCTATGGCATCGGGGACCGACGCCCCAAGCCGGAGTTCGACTTTGGCGAGGTCAATCGCGGCCGTGTGCGCCAGTCATCGTGGATGGCGGCCTATGTCGGCGCGATCGCGGGTGTGGGCCAGATCAACCTAGGCGTGCAAAAGGCACGGTATCGCGCTTCGATCCGCAATGGCGAGACGGGTGCGGTCGACCGCACCCGCTCGGATCCTTGGCTGTACAATGCCGCACTGCTGGTCGAACTTTCTCCATCGCTGTCCGCCTATGTCGCAACCCAGCGGGGGTTGGAGGACAGCGGCATCGCGCCCGGCAATGCCACCAACCGCGACGAACAGCTTCCTGCAGTCACGTCCAGACAGTACGAAGGCGGTCTGCGCTGGGATTTCGGCAGGGGCCAGCTCGTGCTTGCCGCTTTCCAGATCACCAAGCCCTATTTCAGCTATGATGCCAGCCGCCGTTTCGTGGTTCTGGGCGATCAGCGCCATCGCGGGGTGGAGGTGTCGCTTGCCGGACAGGTGCTCGACCGGCTGCACGTCGTGGCAGGCGCGGTTGTCATGGACCCGGCAGTTACCGGCCCCGGTCGCGAGGCGGGTCTGGTCGGTTCGCGCCCCACCGCAGTCCGCAAAGTGTTCGGGCGGGTCGACATGAACTATCGCACCGACCTGCCGGGCAATCTCGTGCTGACCGGAAGCTTCGAATACCGGGGCCGCACTGCCGCCACCGCTGCACCGATTGCCCATCTTTCCGGCAAGCAACTGATGGTCGATCCGTTCTGGTACGTCGATCTCGGAACCCGCCAGACAGTCCAGATCGGCAAGACTTCCATCGGCGTGCGGATGATCGTGCGCGACGTGTTCGACAAGGCGGGCTGGTTCGTCACCGCCTCCGATATCGTTGTGCCCTCGCTTCGGCGCAGCGTATTCGTCAGCGCCACGGTCGATTTCTGAGAGCAGACGCGGAAAGGGCCGCACCTTGCGGCGCGGCCCCTCCACTATTGGTAATGCTTTCGGCCCTTACTTTGGCGGCATGCGGATGGCGCCGTCGATGCGCCAGAGCTGGCCGTTCATGTAGGTGTTGCGCACCAGTTCGAGCACCAGCGAGCCGAATTCCTCCGGCTTGCCGAGCCGCTTGGGGAAAGGCACCGACTT
>JAURNJ010000089.1 GCA_030830245.1 Novosphingobium sp.
CACTACGTCCATGCCGGGAAAAGCCATCTGCTGCACGTTGGCGAGCCAGTCGCAGCGCGCGAGCCAGCCGCCGCCCGCATCCTCGTCCGCCTTGCGGATCGCCGCCGCCATCAGCCCCACCGAATCCAGCCCTTCCATCGGATCGTCGGGCCGGTCATTGACCTGGCCCACGCCAATGATGACGGGGATGCGATTGGGATCGGTTGCAGTGTTCATTGCTCGCTCGCTTTCGTATCGGAATTGAGAGTGGTGTGGATGGCAGTCAGCCCAGGCAGGTCTCGTTGCTCGCTTCCCAGGCATCGCCCGGCCCCGGCTCGAAGCCGAGGTCGGCACGGACATCGTCAAGCTGCCAGTCGAGATAGCTTTCCCATTCGACCATGAGCAACGGCATCCTGATCGACCGGCCCGCCCTGATGCCGAGTTCGGTCGCCTCGAGAAGCATGGGCAGGCCCTGCGGATAGTTGAGGCCGATGCGCGGATAGCCGGCGGCAGTGATGAACAGGATGGGCATGCTCGCATAGCGCGCCAGCAACGGATTGAAGGCCAGCGAATTGCAGGTGACGTTCATCATGCCGAGCGCGTGCTCGCCTGCCGGATCGGGGCCGAAGCCGGAGACGATGTGCTGGATGTCGTGGCCGCCGCCGGAACGCATCCGCAGGTAATCGACATCGTCGACGATCTCGCGCTCTTCGTTCAGGAAATTGATGTCGAGTCCGCTGCGCGTCATGAAGGACAGGATCGCATGGCCAAGCGTCCCCGGCGCGGCGTCGCGCAGGTCGTCGATGTAGTAGCGCGAGACCTTCCGCGCCTCGATCCACTTGCGGAAATCGGCACTGGCAACCTTTTCCTCGTCGATCGCCTGCTGCACCTCGTCTCGGTCGGTCACGTCGGCAATGCCGCGCAGCATGTCGGGCACATCGTAGGTCGTCGGCACGTCGTGGCCATAACGGCGCAAGGATCGCTGCGCGAAAGCATGCACGAAAAGCGGACTGTTGAGATAGCGCGAGGTGGACAGGGGCACGCTGCCGGCGACAGGCTGGCTGTCTCCGCGCATGTAGGTGCTGACCATATCGTTCGAGGCGGGCTTGCTTGCCATGTCCTCTCTCCCGGTGTCCTTCAATCGTTCGACATCAGTTCGACAAGGTTGCCGTCCGGATCCTTGAAATAGACCGATTGCGCCTGGTTCCCCTCGTTGTCGATGCGCAGGCTTGGCCCTTCGATGATTTCGATGCCATTGTCTTTCAGAAGCGCCTCGGCCTCGGCGATGGAGCCGCCGAAGCGGAAACAGATGTCGACCGAGCCGGGAGTCGGCTTGTCCGCCACCAGATCGATGCCGTTGCCCTGCTGGTGAACGTTGATGCGCACCGCACCGCCGATGATCACCGTGCGCACCAGCGTCTTGCCCTGCGGCGCGTGGTCGAACGGGACCTCGGCCCCGAACAGGCGATCGTAGAACTGTGTCGTGCGTTCGACATCGGCGACGGTGATCGCCACATGATCGATGAATCTCAGCAATGCCATCGCCCGCGCCTCTCCTGACCACGCCGATTAATGATCCCCCATTGCATCATTATGGACACGGCGCGCAATCCAATACAGTAAGAGCCAATATGTATCGCAGCACAGACTGCGCCGATTCTCGGGAGAATGAACGTGTCCACCGCCCGGAAATTTCCGCGATCCGCTCCGGCGAGCAGCGTGCCAGCCCATGCGGACATCGTCGTCATCGGCGCAGGCTTTGGCGGCCTTTACGCCCATTGGCGCTTTCGCCAGCTTGGCATGAGCATATTCGGCTTCGAACAAGGCAGCGACGTTGGCGGGACCTGGTACTGGAACCGCTATCCCGGTGCGCGCTGCGACGTCGAGAGCGTCGACTACACCTACACATTTTCGCGCGAGCTTCTCGACGAGTGGACCTGGAGCGAGCGCTTCTCCACACAACCCGAGATACTCGAATACGCCAGCTATGTTGCCGACAAGTTCGATCTTCGGCGCGACATCGCCTTCGAAGCCAAGGTGGTTTCGGCGAAATATGACGAAGCGGCGAACCTGTGGACGGTCAGGACCGCCAAGGGCGATGAGATCACTTGCCACTGGCTCGTCACCACGGTGGGCTGCCTGTCGGTGCCCAAGGATCCCGAATTCGAGGGGCTGGACAGCTTCAAGGGCCAGTGGGTGCAGACCGGTGCCTGGCCGAAGGAAGGAGTCGACTGGTCTGGCAAGAACGTCCTCGTCATCGGCACCGGATCCTCAGCGGTCCAGACAATACCTGTGGTGGCCGAAACGGCAGGCCACCTGACCGTGTTCCAGCGCACCGCGAACTTCTCGGTCCCAGCCGGCAACGGTCCCTTGCCCGAACATCGGCGCGAGGAAGTGTTCGCAGACTATCCCGCCTACCTTGAAAGACTGAAGAATACGCGCGGCGGTCAGCTTTGGGAAATGCAGACCGACAAAGTTGCCGCCGAATTCAGCGAGGAAGAGCAGCAGCAACGGCTACGGCAGGCATGGGAACTGGGCCGCTGGAACATCCAGGGTTGCTTTCGCGACATCATGCAGAACGAAGATACCAACCGGCTGGCAGCCGAGTTCGTTCACGCGCGGATCCGCGAGACGGTCAAGGATCCTGTGACGGCCGAAAAGCTGATGCCAAAGAACCATCCGCTCGGCTCGAAGCGGATGTGCCTCGACACAGACTATTTCGAGACATTCAACCGGCCCAATGTCGACCTTGTCGACATTAACGAGGAGCCGATTGTCCGCATTACCGAAACCGGTTTGCAGACCAGCCTCAAGGAATATCCGGCCGATCTCATCATCTTCGCGATTGGCTTCGATGCGATGACCGGCCCGATCGTCAATCTGGGAATCGAAGGCCGCGGCGGCCTGTCTCTCAAACAGGCATGGAGCGAGGGTCCCGAAAGCTATCTGGGTCTCGCCATGCCGGGCTTTCCGAACCTGTTCACGGTCAATGGCCCGTCCAGCCCTTCGGTGCTGACAAACATGATCGTCTCGCTTGAACACCATGTCGGCTGGATTGCAGAATGCATCCAGACGCTCCGCGAGAAAGGTATCGACCGGATCGAGGCGACGCGCGATGCAACCCACGCGTGGGCCGAACACACAGAGGAAGTCGCAGGCTACACGCTGTTTCCAAAGGCCAACAGCTGGTACATGGGAGCCAACGTCCCCGGCAAGCCGCAGCTGTTCCTTGCCTATCTCGGGGGCTTCGACAATTACGCCGCACGCTGCGATGCGATTGCAGCCAATAACTTCGAGGGCTTTGACCTTGCTTCCAGCAAGGTGGAGGAGACGGCATGAGCGCAATAGCCGAAGGCGGCATCGCCGTCATCACCGGGGCAGCGAGCGGGATCGGCTATGCCCTGTCGGAAGAAGCGCTGCGGCGCGGGATGAGCGTGGTCGTCTCCGACATTCGCGAGGAGGCGCTGGCAGCCGCTGCGCAGAAGCTCGAGGGCCAGGGAGCCAATGTTCTTGCCGTGCTCGCCGATGTCACCAGCGAGGAAAACATCCTCGCGCTCCGCGACAGGGCACTGGAACGCTTCGGCAAGGTCAACCTCTTGGTCAACAACGCCGGGGCATTCGTCGGCGGCCTTGCCTGGGAGACCAGCGCGGCGCAGATGGACTGGATCATCGACCTCAATTTCAAAAGCGTCGCTCATGGCATTCGCGCCTTCGTGCCGCAGATGATCGCGCAGGGCGATCCCTGCCACGTCATCACCATAGCCTCGGCGGCAGGGATCTCGGTCTATCCAGGCTATGCCAGCTATTCGCCGACCAAGCATGCGGCGCTGGCCATCACCGAAGCGCTCTATCTCGACCTCATCGCAGAAGGGATCGGCAACGTCGGGGTTACAGTGGTCATGCCCGGCATGGTGCGCACCGACATCATGAACCCCGAGAAATCGAGTCCGACCTCGCTCGGGCTGGATCGTGAGGCACGCCACGCCAATGCCACCGTCCGGGCCATCGAAAGCACCATGACCAGCGCGCTTGACGGTGCCATCGCCCCCGAAGACCTCGCACGGCGGGTATTCGATGCCGCCGATGCAGGCGAACTCTATATCTTGCCAAACCACGAGGGCGAGACGCTGACCATGCTTACCCAGGCGATCGCCAACGGTCGCGCCACGGGGACCAATCCATGGCCGGCAATCATGGCGGGCATGTCGACGCGCATGTTCAACAAGGCCGAGTAGGGAAGGACGAGACATGGCACAGCACTATGACATGGTGATCCGCGGCGGCCTGATCGTCGATGGCACCGGCGCGGAACCGTTCATCGGGGATGTCGCGATCAAGGATGGCTTGATTGCCGAAGTCGGCACAGTCGCCGGTTCGGGCACGCAGGAAATCGATGCGAAGGGCCTTGCTGTCACACCCGGCTTCATCGACCTGCATACGCACTACGATGGGCAGGCGATCTGGTCGCAGCGCCTCAACCCGTCCTCGGGGCATGGCGTCACGACCGTGGTTGTCGGCAATTGCGGGGTGGGCTTCGCGCCATGCCGCCCTTCCGACCGCGACCTGCTGGTGATGACCATGGAAGGCGTCGAGGACATTCCCGGAGTGGTGATGACCGAGGGCCTCACCTGGGACTGGGAAACCTTCCCCGAATTCATGGCGGCGCTCGAAGCGCGCCAACGCGACATCGACGTTGCCGTCTTTGCCCCGCACTCGCCGATCCGCGTCTATGTGATGGGAGAGCGCGGCGCGAACCGCGAGGCGGCGACGCAGGACGATCTCGACGCGATGCGCGCACTGACCCGCGAAGCGGTCGAGGCCGGGGCCATCGGCGTCGCTACTAGCCGCACCCTGATCGACCGGCGGGCCGACGGCGAACCGGTGCCCAGCTTCAATGCGCCGAACGAGGAACTCGTGGCACTGGCCCACGGCGTGCGCGAGGGCGGCGGCGGACTCGTCCAGGTGCTGCCCGAATTCGGCATGGC
>JAURNJ010000090.1 GCA_030830245.1 Novosphingobium sp.
CATCGCCAAGGCCGCGCGCGACAAGGGTGTTTTGACGGTTGGTGTCGTTACCAAGCCGTTCCTGTTCGAAGGCACGCGCAGGATGCGCGCCGCCGAAGCGGGGATCGAGGAACTGCAACAGCATGTCGATACGCTGATCGTCATTCCCAACCAGAACCTTTTCCTCATCGCCAAGGCCGAGACCACCTTCAAGGAAGCATTCCACCTTGCGGACGAGGTGCTCCAGCAAGGCGTGCGCTCGATCACCGACCTGATGGTCATGCCCGGCCTGATCAATCTCGATTTCGCCGACGTGCGTTCGGTCATGGGCGAGATGGGCAAGGCGATGATGGGCACCGGCGAGGGCGAGGGCGAGAACCGCGCGCTCGAAGCTGCCGAAAAGGCCATCGCCAATCCGCTGCTCGACGGCGTTTCGATGCAGGGCGCCAAGGGCGTCATCATCTCGATCATTGGCGGTGATGACATGAAGCTGCTCGAGGTGGATGAGGCGGCGAACCATATCCGCGAGCTGGTCGACGAGGATGCCAACATCATCTGGGGCTCGGCCTTCAACCCCGACCTGCAGGGCAAGATCCGCGTCTCGGTGGTGGCAACGGGTATCGAGCAGACGGGGCAGCTGGCCCAGGAAAATACGCGGCCGCTCAATCTTGGCCGTTCGCGTGGCCCAGCCCTGCCGGGCACGATCAGGCCGATTCCTGCGGAACCGGTAACCCCGGTCGCCCAACCTGAACCCCAGATCCAGCCCGATCCGATGCCGCTGTCAAGCGCACCTGTCGAGGCGGCCCCGCAGGCCGATGCGGCGCCTGAAGCGCCGAGCGCACCGACACGGATCGATTTTGGCGGCGCACCTCCGATCGGAGGCGATGAGGCCTCTGACGAACCTGCCGCCGAGGCTGTCCCAAGCCCCTCGCCAAGCACGGATAATGCCGGGAGTGAGAGCGCCTATGCCAGCCTGACCGGCATAGGCCGTCCGCGTGCCGAGCCGTTGGACCTCGATCTTGAGCAGGTCGATCAGGGCGAAGGCGATAATGATCAGCCGCCCGCGCCGAGCGGGCAGGACGAATTGCTGCTCGATGCGGATCCTCTTGCTTCCGAGGACGATCCTGTCGTTTCGCGGATGGAGCGGCTGGGTGGGGAACAACCACCGGCGACCGGTGGCGGCACTCGGCAAGCGCCCGAACCGCCGTCGGGCACCACCTTGTTCGAGCGTATGGCCAACCTGTCGCGTAGCAAAGCAAGCAGCGACAGCGAAGATGGGGATGAAGACGGAGGCGAAGGGTCGTCATCGATCAGCTTCCCGCGCTTCCTTGGACGCCAGAACAACCAGTAGGGCGCTGGCCCCGCTCTTCTGGCCGCATTACGCTTGCGTTCATATCGTTTGGGGCATGGCCCCGAACGGTTCGATTGCGGGGTAGACGCGCGTCGTTTTGGATAGACCATGTTGCCTGATTTTTGCTGTACCGGCCTGGCTTTTCGAGCATCGGTTGTTGGCATTGCGCTGTTGCTTGGTGGCGGCACGAGCGAATTGCGGGCCCAGGTGGCCACGGCTCCCCAGGGGACACCTGCCACGCCTGCAATTCAATCAGTCCCGACCAGGGAGGAGGCCGAACTGAGCGCGGCGCTTTCCCGCCTCAGCCGCGAGCCGCGCAATGTCGAGGCCTTGATCCTTGCGGGCAAAACCGCGAGCAAGCTCGGGGATTTCGAGGCTGCGGTCGGTTTTTTCAAGCGCGGTGAGGCGCTTGCGCCCGGCAATCCGGCGCTCCTCGCCGGCATGGCAGGCGCCATGGTGCGGCAAGGAGATGCGGCGGGTGCGATCCCGATGTTCGCACAGGCGCAAGCCGCAGGCGCATCTGCCCAGGCGCTCGCTTCAGATCGTGGGCTTGCCTACGACCTGATCGGCGACCCGCAGAGTGCGCAGCGCTATTATGCCCAGGCCCTCAGGCCAGGCGTCAATGATGATGAACTGACCCTGCGGCTCGCCGTCAGTCAGGCGATTTCGGGCAATGCTGCGGCCATGGAAAAGACGCTGCTTCCCTTGTTGAAGAAGCAGGACAAGGCTGCCTGGCGCACGCGTGCTTTCGGGCTGGCGATTGTCGGCCAAACCAAGGAAGCGGGAAGGATCGTCAAGACCCTGCTGCCCGGTCGGCTGGCGGAAGGGATTACGCCCTATCTCGATTACATGCCCAGATTGACCCGGGCGCAGCAGGCGGCGGCGGCCAACCTGGGCATTTTTCCGCGTGCTTCCGAGATTGGCCGCGACGAACGGCTTGCCGCGCTGACTCCGCCAGTTTCCGGACGCGATACGGGCAAGGCGCTGGTTCCCTCCGGCATGCCGCTCGGGACCGCTGATTCAGGCGTTAGCGGCGGTGCCAAGCCCTCGTCGCGAGATGCGAAACGACAGGCGCAGGAAGCACAGGCGCTGGCCAGACGCGAGGCAAAGGCCGCCCGCGATGCAGCCACAGAGAATGCCAGGCGCGAGGCAAGGCTGGCCCGCGTGACAGCCAGTCAGCAGCGCGTCGCTCCGCCTGAAGTCAGGCCCGCGCGCGAGGACGCGCCGAGTGGAGAAGCCGGTTTTGCCATGGCCGCCGCGCCTGCGGTTCCAAGGGTTGCCGAGATCATGGCCGGGCGGGAAGCCG
>JAURNJ010000091.1 GCA_030830245.1 Novosphingobium sp.
CTTTTTCAGCCATTCCTCGCTGCGGATCTGGCAGCCGCCGACGTTTTCCGCGCCGCCATAAATGTCGAGGAAGATCGGCCCCCACCATTCGATCATCGCTCGCTTGACCTCGACCGGGCAGGGCGCGGCGGAATGCAGGGCCAGCTGCATCGAGGACACGTCGTACTTCGCGCGAACCTCTTCGGGCAGCTTGATCATGCGCGTGAACATGGTCGGCACGAACTGGCCGCCCTGCGGTTTGTAGCGGTCGATCACCTGCAGCATCTTTTCGGGATCGAACTTTTCGAACAGGATCACCGTTCCGCCCAGAGCGAGGACTGTCATCGCAAAGGAATTCGCGCCCGAGTGATACATCGGCGCGGAAATGATGAAATCCATGCGCGGCTTGATGCCGTACCAGTTCGTCATCAGCGTGAGGTTCTGGCTGGGCTGGCCATAGGGCGTCTCGGGCAGGGGATGCCTGACCCCCTTGGGCTGACCGGTAGTGCCAGAGGAATAGATCATCGGCGTGCCCGGACTGGGATCGGCGATCATTTCGGCGGGCATGGCGGCGACCGCGTCTTCCCAGCGCTCGAGGCCGGGCAGGTCGCCGCGCACGGCATAGACATGTTCGACCTTGGGACACATCGCGGCGAAATTGGCGGCAAGGTCCGCGCCATGCTTGGTCGTCGCATCGATGATGGCGACGCGCGCGCCGCTGTCGTTGATGATATAGGCGGATTCCTCGGCATTGAGGCGCGAGGCGATGGGCACGAGGTAAAGCCCACTGCGCTGCGCGCCGTTGTTGATTTCGAGAAATTCGATCGAGTTGCCGACCAGCGTCACGATCGTGTCGCCGCGCTTGAGGCCATGCTTGCGCAGCAGCTGGGCGACGCGGTTGGCCTGCCCTTCCAGTTCGCCGAAGGTGATCGTCTTGCCGTCCCAGACGGTAATCACGGCTGGCTTGTCCGGCTGGATCTTTGCCCAGTCGGTCAGGTTGCCCACCGCCATCGGATCGTTCAGGTCTAGTCCGCTCACTTGCGCCTCTCTTGGCTATCCGCTCCGCCAGACGCCTTGCACGGGGCAGGGCGAAATTCAACTAGCTCTTTGCGGCGCGGCTGCACCTTGGGCCGTTCCTGCAATTTGGGACTTGCCTACTTCGCTCAATTGTCTAACCGATTGTCTAGATTCCCGATCGGGCAGGCAGACGATCCCGACGGCGGAAAGGATACCGCGAAGATGAACCTTGAACCCACCGACGACCAGCAGATGCTCCTCGACGCGTTCACGCGTTTCCTTGACGAGGAAAGCAGCATTGCCCACGTGCGCGCTGCGCTTCCCACGGGCTTCGATGCCGAACTGTGGCGCGGGCTTGGCGAACTTGGCGCGCTCGGCCTTCGGGTTTCAGAAGACAAAGGCGGCTTGGCCCTGGGCTTGTTCGACGCCCTCCTGCTCATGGAGCAGGCGGGTCGCACTCTGGTTTCCGGGCCGCTCGCCGAAACGCTGGTCGCTGCGGGCCTGCTTGCCGATCTGGGCGGAGACGACGACCTGCTCGAAGAAGTAATCGCGGGCGTGACGGTGGTGACGATTGCGATGCACGACGTTGCCCAGCAGCCGGTGCAGCTGGTTACCGGCGGTGCGGCGGCGGGCGCGGTGATCGCGCGGCGCGGCGACGATGTGGTGTTGGTGCGCCGCTCGCCCCGGGCCGAGCCTGAAAAGACGCTTGCCTCCACTCCGATCGATCGTATCGACCTGACCCAGGGCCAAGTCACCGTTCTGGCTAGCGGCGCATCGGCCACTGCCCGCTTTGCTGCGGGGCTGGAGGAATGGAAGCTGCTGATCGGCGCGGCGCTCAACGGCCTTGCGCGCGAGGCGATCCGGCTCGCCAGCGAATATGCCTGCGAGCGCATGCAGTTCGGCAAGCCCATCGGCGCCTACCAGGGCGTGTCGCATCCGCTCGCCGATTCCATTGTCGCGGTCGATGCCGGGCGGCTGATGCTGTGGCGCGCGGTCAGCGACATTGCGCGCGAACCTGAAAAGGCGGGCGAGACCATCGCCATGGCGGCATGGTGGGCAGGCAACAGCGCCGAACAGGCAGTGATGCACGCGCTGCACACCTTCGGCGGTTATGGCCTGACGCTCGAATACGATATCCACCTGTTCAACCTGCGCTCGCGTGCGTGGCTGCTGGTCATGGGCGATCCCGAGACGCTGCTCGATCAGGCAGCGGCGCGCCGCTATGCCGGCGAGCAGGTTTCCCTGCCCGATGCGGGCGAGGTTTCGGTCAATTTCTCGCTCGATCCCGAGGAACTGGCGCTGGCCGAGGAAACCCGCGAGTTCTTCGAAACGCAGCTCACCGCGGAAGAGCTCGCCAAGGCGCACTATTCCTATTCCGGCTATGTGCCTTCGGTGAACCGCAAGATGGCGCAGGCAGGGCTGCTGTTTCCCGAATGGCCCAAGCGGCTCGGCGGGCGCGAGGCCAGCCCCTATGCGATGGAAGCGGCCATCCGCGTGTGGGAGGATTTCAACTGGACCGCGCACCCGCGCGGCACCTCCAACATCATCGGCATGATGATCGACAAGTTCGGCACCGAAACCGTGAAGCGCGAGGTGCTCGACAAGATCATCTCGGGCGAATCGATCTGTTCGCTGGGCTACAGCGAGCCGGGTTCCGGCTCCGATGTGTTCGCGGCCAAGACCAAGGCCGTGCGGGAAGGCAACGGCTGGCGGATAGACGGGCAGAAGATGTTCACCAGCGGGGCCGAACATGCCGACTTCGCCATCCTGCTCACCCGCACCGATCCCGATGCGCCCAAGCACAAGGGTATCACCATGTTCATGGTGCCGCTCAAGGTGCCCGAGGTGACCGTGCAGGAGGTCAAGACCTTCCAGGACGAGCGCACCAACATCACCTATTACGACGGGCTCAAGGTCCCCGACGAATGGCGTCTTGGCGAGGTCAACGGCGGCTTGCAGGTTCTGGCGCTGGCGCTCGAGATCGAACAGGGCATGACCTTCGCGCCCTATCAGCACCGGCTGGTCCATGCCGCCGAGGAACTGTGCAAGGAACTGGTGCGCGACGGCAAGCCGCTGATCGAGCATGCCTCTGCCCGTCGCCGTCTCACCAAGGCAAGTGCCAATGCGCTGGCTTCGGATTGCCTGCGCAAGCGCATCCTGTTCGTCGATGCCGAAAACAAGCCCAACTTCGCCTATGGCCCGGCGAGCAAGCTGTTTTCCGCCGAGGCCTATCGCCGCGACGCCTTCGACCTGCTGAACTTGACCGCGCCCGAATCGCTGGCTTTCGAAAGCAAGCACGCCGG
This sequence comes from Novosphingobium sp., assembly GCA_030830245.1. Lineage (GTDB taxonomy): Bacteria > Pseudomonadota > Alphaproteobacteria > Sphingomonadales > Sphingomonadaceae > Novosphingobium. The sequence goes on from JAURNJ010000091.1 coordinate 3,300, forward strand.
GTTCATCAACCAGTGTTTCCGCCATTCGCAGGTTGCGGTAACCTATGGCGGCACCAGCGAGGTTCAGCGCAGCATGGTCGCGGAAAAGACGCTGGGGCTGCCCAGGACGCGGTAGGTCGGGAGGGGGGTTAGCCCATCCTATCCCACAACACGGCTTC
>JAURNJ010000092.1 GCA_030830245.1 Novosphingobium sp.
ACCTCGTTGCCGAACAGGTCGCCACGGTAATACTCTGTGCCTTTGGCCCGTGTGGGAGAGATGTCGCTGTCGATGTAGCTGACCGCATCCACCAAATCTTGCGTGATGATGCTTTGCAGCTCGTCATCATCCATAGGGGTGACCGCTGCAACGTCTGTGTTGATGGTGTTGGTGATGTCTTGCTCGTTCATGGCTTGGCCTTTAGGTGAACCGGATTGGGTCAATTTTAGTCTTCAAAGGTCAAACCAAGCCTTGGCATATTCTGGGCGGTTGGCCATCAGCCATTCCGGCACGGCCCATCGTGACCAGCGGCGCTCTCCATTCGCTGTCAGCCGCAAGGCATCGCTGGCATAGCTGGCGGCTTGCCCTTCGCCATGCCAGATCGCGTTGTTGTGATGCCATTGGCCGGAAAGGTGGGGGTGATGGCGCGGTGGCGCGCGCCAATCGGGATGCTCGGCGATCTCTGCCGGAGCGCCGCGACAGGCGACGCGCATGAAGCCGAAGATGCGATGATGCCGTGCGCCGGTTTCGGGATCGGCAAAAAGGCCGAAAAACAGGAACACGTCGCCTGTGTCGACGCCCTGGTTGCGCAAGTGTCCCTGTGCCGCATTCACCTGGCCCAACCAGCAATAGCCGTCGGCGAACATCGGATCGTCGTGGCAGGCGTGCTCCCCGCTAATCCTGCCGCGCGAGGCCAAGGCTACTGCATCTGCGAGGCCCCGCTCGCGATAGGTCGTCGTTTCCCCGTTTCCAGCCGGGATGGGCAGCGAGACGGGCTTGCCCCCGATTATGGGCGAGGCGCCGCCGCCGAATTTCGTGTCAAATCCCTTGCGGCTGAAGACGATCTTCAAATCGGCCCGCCATCGCGTGCCAACCGGGCGAAGCGCATTGCCATGGCAAATGCATCACGACGCGCCTGCGTAACTTCCTGCGCTTCGGCATCGCTGCCCCAGTGCTCGGCCTGCCAGTCCTCCTCGAGATTGGCCGCTCGCCACAAGGCATCGCCATCAGCATCCGCTTCGAGCGCGGCGAGGGCGATGACCAGCGAGGCCGACAGGCTCGTCAGCATCCTGAGGGCGGCCAGTCCGAAGGCATCCTGCGTGGCAACGGCAGCCGCCAGCTGTGCCAGTGTAGCATCGGGCTGCGGGCGGTGGATTATCCCCGCCACGCGTTCGAAATGGACGTCAAAGCGCCGCTCGGCCTCGACCAGCAACGGCTCCCAGATTTCGACCTGTCGCGCGTGCAGCGCCTCCTCGGGAGCGGCGCGGTAGCACAGCGTGTCCGAATCGGCATAGGCTGCCACTTCCCGAACGAGGTCGTCTCGCCCGTCGCCCGCCGCCACATCAATGGCATAGTCGGCAAGATCGCGCAGCATGAAGGCCTTTGGATCGATCTCGTCGCCTTGATCCGCCCATTCCGCAGCCAACGCCTCGGCAAGGCTCCGGCTTGGAACGACCTGCGGCCTGCCGCCGGCGGTCTTGATCGCGCGCCCGTGGAGCAGCACGCGCCAGCCGCCCGAATCCTCGCCAACCGTGACCTCGCGATAAAATCGCTTCAAAGCGGCGTCTTCCAGATACGCGCCAGCACCGATGGCATGAACAGCGCATCAAGCAGGCCGACAGCCATCACAACCCAGCCGGCCTCCACCGGCAGATCCAGTTTTCCGGCATAGATCAGCAGGCCCAGAATGAACAAGCCAAGGCCAGTCCAGCGGACCGCCTGAATGGCCATCCAGCGCGCCTTTGCGGGATCTGGGGCGGGATCGGGCTCGCTCATTGCAACAGATGCTCCAAAATGTCGCCGGGCTGTCGCGCGACCAGTTCCGCGCCTGCGGACAGCAGGTCTTCGCCCGGATGGTAGCCCCAGTCGACACCCAGCGAGCGCATCCCGGCATTCACAGCCATTTCAATGTCAAAAACGGTATCGCCGATCATGACCGCGCCCGATGCATCTGCACCGGTTTCCAGCAAGGCAGTTTCGGCCATCGAAGGGTGCGGCTTGGACGGGTGCCTGTCGGCCGTCTGGAGTGTGGAAAACAGGCTGCCGAGTTCATTGATTTCAAGAACGTGTGCCAGCCCCCTATCCGACATGCCGGTCGCGACGCCAAGCACCCAACCGGCTCCGAGCAGGCTCTCCAGCAATTCGCGAATGCCGGGAATCAGCGGCTGGGAAAGGCGGCCTTCAGACCGGGCGGCGCGGAAGGCCTGCTTGTAACTGTCGACTATCGCCTCGTGCAGCGAGCTATTGGCCTCGGGGACCAGCCCGCGGACCGCCACGGGCAGGCTGAGGCCGACTGCGCGGCGCACTGCTCCTCGTGGTGGTGGAGCGAGGCCGTGCGCGGCGAAGGCTGCCTCCATCGCCTCGCAGATCGAGGCCTGCCCGTCGATCAGGGTGCCATCGCAATCGAACAGGGCGAGGCGAGGGATCGTCACCGCTTGCCCTTGGGACTGGCTGGCTTGCGTGCGCCACCAGGCTTGCGGGGCGCAGGCTTTCCGCCAGGCTTTTCCGCTGCGCCGCGCTTGCGCCGTTCCCCGCGCCTTTCCTTGCGGAAATCCTTTGCATGCGCCTTTGCCGCGCGCTTCTTTGTTTCGCGAGATGGCGGCGGCGGCGGTGCGATTTCCACATCGCCGAGCGCCTCGTCGAAGCCAAGCTGCTCCATGCTGGCGGCGAAATGCTCCGGCAGCGGCGCGGTGACGTCGATGCGGTCGCCATCCGGGTGGTCGATCAGGAGGCGGCGCGCATGCAGGTGCATCTTGCGGCTGATCGAGCCGGTGAGGAACGCGCCCTGTCCGCCATACTTGCCGTCGCCGACGATGGGATGGCCGATCGCCGCCATATGGA
>JAURNJ010000093.1 GCA_030830245.1 Novosphingobium sp.
AACCCGTTCGATCTGATCGACGCCTCGTTCTTCTTCCCGGATGGTCCGGCTGTGGCTGCGATTGCTGGTGATCGAGGCGCTCAAGGAATTGCCCGAGTGCCATCTCGTGCTTGCAGGCACGGGCGAGAACGAGGGCGCGTTGCGTTCGCTCGCTGCTTCGCTCGGCCTCAAGGACCGGGTGCAGTTCCTCGGCCACGTCAACCACGACCTGCTTCCGCAGCTGTTCAGCGCTACCGATGCCATTGTTTTACCTTCGGAAAGTGAGGGGCTGGCCAACGTCTGGGTCGAGGCGCTTGCCTGCGGCACGCCGATCGTCGTTCCCGATGTCGGCGGCGCGCGCGAACTGCTGACCAACCCCGCAGCGGGTCGCCTGGCGGCGCGCGAACCTGGCGCAATTGCCGCTGCAATCAAGGAAATCCTCGCCAAGCCGCCTGCCCAGAAGGCGGTTACCGAAACCGTCGCCGGGTTCAGTTGGGACCGCAACGGCGCGGCAATCGTCGACATCTGGCAGCGCGCGGTGGCTGCAACGGGGAAGAGACGACCCCCAGATAATCCCTAGATAACCCCTAGACGGGCTCGAGATAGACCGGACGCGGGAGCTTGCCCTTCCAGTATTCCACCTCGTTCATGGTCTGGCCGCCGGGGAAATGGATATCGGCAGGCAGACCCGCACGGAAATTGACAAAGGCCATGCCATCCGGGCCGGCGGTGAACGAGTAGAGCGTGTCGCCCGGAATCGCGATGGCAGTCCCTGCGGGAAACAGCTTTCGTCCCAGCCTGATCTGCCCTTCGACGATGAAGATGATCTCGTCTTCCGAATGCGAGTGGACGCCCACGGTCAGGTCTTCGGGCGACACCGGCTCGGCTCCGGGAAATCCGTTCTCGTGCAGCCAGACATTACAGCTGGGGCATTGCGAATCCGCGTGCATCCCGCCGCGCACGCCGGTATCCGTCAGCGCATCATCGCGCGGCACGCTGGCGCTGGGCAGGAGGTGGACGTGACCGCCCGGTTCTGGCTCGGCCGGATCGTGCGAGGCGGCGAACAGCAGGATGTCCCCGCCATCTCCCGCGCCCGCCACTTCGAGCGACTGGCCGCTTTCGACGATGAAGCTCGATCCTGCTTCCAGATCGCGCCCGCCCGCACGAACCGCGCCGCGCCAGACATAGCCGATCCGGCCGCGCGCCAGCGGTTCGAGGGTCATCGCCTCGCCCGCACCCAGCCGGATGCGGTTCAGTTCGAGCGGGAAGCTATCGGGATCGACATAGGCCTGAACCTGCCCGCCGCCACTGCAACCTTGCGGCAGCTTCGTGGCGCGGGTCTTTTCGGGCGGGACGACGTGAATGCGCGGCATTTGCTCTCTCCTCGTGCAGAGAGCGAAGTGGCCTCAGCCCTGCTCTCTCGCCAGACGCTCCTGCCGCTCGATGTCGCTTTCGGTGGCGACAAAGCTGTCCGGCGTAACCTTCAGCCAGATCAGGATCGGCGCGGCCATATAGACGGAGCTGTATGTGCCGACGAAGATGCCAAGCGTGATCGCCGCCGTAAAGCCGAATATCACATCCGGCCCGAGCAGCAGCAGAGCCATCAGCGTGATCAGCAGCGAGCCGGAGGTGACGATCGTGCGAGACAGCGTCTCGTTAACGGAAAGGTCGAGCAGTTCCGGCATCGGCATGCGCCGGTACTTCTTCATGTTTTCGCGGATGCGATCGTAAACCACGATGGTATCGTTCAGCGAGTAACCGATCAGCGTCAGCAGCGCGGCGACGATGTTGAGGTCGAACTCCATCTGCGTGAGCGCGAACATGCCGATGGTCAGGGTAACGTCGTGGAGCAACGCGAACAGCGCGCCAACGCCGAACTGCCATTCGAAGCGCACCCAGATATAAAGCGCAATCGCGAACATCGCCACCAACAGCGCGTTCGTGCCTGTTCGGAACAACTCGCCCGAAACCTTGCCAGAAACCGAATCGACCCCGTCAATCCGCGCATCGGCATGGCCGGCGCGCACCTTCGCGATGATCTCCTTGGTCATCGTGTCGGCAAGCGCGGGCTGATCGTCCGATCCCTCGGGCAGTTTCAGCCTGATCGACACTTCGTTGGGCTTGCCGAATTGCTGAATGATCGGCTCGCCATAACCAAGCGCGCCGACATTCTCGCGCAGTTCGGCCACCGGCGCCGTCGCGCTATTCTCATAGGTCACGCGGATCATCTGTCCGCCGACGAAATCGACGCCGAGGTTGAGACCCTTGGTGAATACCAGCGCGACGGACGCCGCCATCAGCAGCAGGCTGATCACATAGAATGGCACGCGCCAGCGCAAGAACTTGATATTGGTGTTGTCGGGAACGAGCTTCAGCAGTTTCATTGGCCGGTTCCTAAATCACGATGTCGCTTGGGCGCGTGCGCCGCAGCCAGCCCGCCGCCCACATGCGGGTGAGCGTGACGGCAGTGAACACCGAGGTCGCGATGCCGATCATCAGCACGATGGCAAAGCCACGCACCGGGCCGGAGCCGAACAGGAACATCAGCACCGCTGCGATGACATTGGTGATGTTGGCGTCGAAAATCGCGCGACTGGCTTCCTTGTAGCCGTTCTCGACCGCGGCGACCACGCGCCTGCCCTTGGCCCGCTCTTCGCGGATGCGCTCGTTGATCAGCACGTTCGCATCCACTGCCGCGCCGATGGTCAGCACGAACCCGGCGATGCCGGGCAGGGTAAGCGTAGTGTTGGTAATCGCCATGACACCCAGGATCATCAGCACGTTGATGACCAGCGCGGCGCAGGCATAAAGGCCGAAACGGCCATAGGTGGCGACGATGAAGGCCATCAGGGCCAGCGTGCCGACCACCATCGCGATCAGGCCCTTCTCGATCGAATCGGCACCAAGGTCCGGCCCGACCGTGCGCTCCTCGATCACCGTCAGGTCCACCGGCAGCGCGCCCGAACGCAGCGAAATAGCGAGCTGATTGGCCGAATCGACGGTGAAATTTCCGGAAATCTGCGCGGACCCGCCAAGGATCGGCTCATTGATGTTGGGCGCGGAAAGCACCTTGCCGTCGAGGATGATCGCAAAGGGCCGGTTGACGTTTTCGGTGGTCAGCTTGGCGAACTTCGCCCCGCCCTGCGCATCGAAGGTGATCGAAACGACCGGCTCGTTGGTCTGCTGCTCGAACGTCTGCATGGCGTCGGTCAGGCTGTCGCCCTTGATGCCGCCAAGCCGCCGCACCGCAATCGCTGGAACGCCGCCGTTGTCGGCGGGATCGAGGAAAGGCACGATCTCGCTACCAGGCGGCGCGATCCCCTGCGCCACGTCGCTGGGCGCGGCTGCGGTATCGACCAGTTTGAATTCGAGCTTTGCCGTCTGGCCTAGCAGCGCCTTCAATGCGGCGGGATCGTCCAGCCCCGGCACCTGCACGACGATGCGCTGGTCGCCCTGGCGGATGATGGTCGGCTCGCGAGTGCCAAGCTCGTCGATGCGCTTGCGCACCACTTCAGTCGCCGAATCCATCGCATTGGTGACTGCCTGCTCAAGCCCTCCGGGGGTCGGAGTAAGCACGATGCGGTCCTGGTTGACGACCTCGATCGTCCAGTCACGCTGGCCGGTCAGCCCCGCGCCAGTGGTCAGCGGTAGCACTTCCTCGCGCGCGGCATCGACCTGCGCAATGTCCCGCACGGTGAAAGCGAGCTTGCCGCCAGCGGACGAAAAGTCGCCGATGCGGATGCGCGGCTCGGCATTCTTGAGGCGCGCGCGGACCGCCTCCTCCATGTTCTCCAGCCGCTGTGCCCGCACTTGCGCGGGATTGGCCTCAAGCAGGATGTGGCTGCCCCCGGCAAGATCGAGGCCGAGATTGACCATCGGTTCGGGCAGCGCCTTGGGCCATGCCACGTTGCCGAGCGACGCCAGCGAAGGCATCGCCGCCAGCACGCAAACCAGCGTGACGCTCCAAAGCCAAAGCTTCTTCCAGAGTGGGAATTCGAGCATCCGGGCCAGCTCTGCCGCGTGCTCAGTCGTTCGCCGGCGAGGAGCCGGTCGGCGGGATGATGTCTGAAATGGTGGACTTTACCGCCTTGACCTTCACGCCCTGCGCGATCTCGACCTCGGCATAATGCTCATCGACCTTGATGACCTTGCCGACAAGGCCGCCGCCGGTGAGCACCTGATCGCCCTTCTTGATCGCGGCGATCTTGGCCCGGTGCTCCTTCTGCTGGCGCATCTGCGGGCGGATGATGAGGAACCAGAAGATCAGGCCCATCGCAACGAGGGGGAGGAACTGGATCCAGGCCGGGGGTGCTTCGGGCGCCGCACCGGCGGCCAGCAGCGTTAGAATTGCGGTGTTCATGGTCGGTGGATCGCATCCCTCTGGTTCAGCGCGCGCGACTAGCAAGTAAGTGAGGGCGTGGCAACGCGGCGTGGCGACAGGGCGATGCATAGCCGCTTGTCATGGCCGGTCAGCCTGCCTATAGGCCGCCGCTCCGGTCGGGACGTAGCGCAGCCTGGT
>JAURNJ010000094.1 GCA_030830245.1 Novosphingobium sp.
CGAAGCCGGTTTTGCCGCGGTTGGCATCCCACGATCCGTTGCGGTTCGCATCCTCGAACGGTTCGCCATCGTTGCAAGCGCCGTCGCCGTTCACGTCGTTCCAGTCTTCCGGCGTGCCGACATCGTCGAACGAGGCATAGGCGGTGCGATGAAATTCGAGCGTCGCGCCGGGTGCGATCTCGCGGACCATGCGTGTCACCCTTGCGTCAAGCTCGGCTTCACGGCCCTCGGCGCCTTCGATGGTGGAATCGCGGGCAGCCTTCTACACAGCGATCGCAGAGCCATTTTCATGTTTTCGACCTTCTGCGGAATAAGGACAACGATGGTTGAGCCTGTTCATAGGAGCGGCGGCGTAAGGGCCGAATGAAGGTGCTTGGTTAATTTTCCGCAAAATTTTTCGGCATTTGGCGCGGTTAACGCGGCCTAGCGCAATGGCCCGAACGGGCGCAGAATGTGTTCGCCCTGACGGCGACGACAAGTTAATCGTCTGCTCTGTGCAGGTTTGCCGGATATAGGCAAAACTGCGAATTCCGGCAGCAATATTCGATAACAAGTTAACAGATCGACCGGCTGAACAGCATCGCATGGGACACATTCTGGACACTCTGCCAGTGCTGCACCGGCTGGCGCTGGCCTACGCGCCAAAGCGTTCACGCGCCGCGTTTCTGGCTCTGCTGGCGCTTGATGCTCGCCTGGCCGAGGTCGTGCGCGGCGCAAGTGAACCCATGCTGGCGCAGATCAGGCTGGCATGGTGGCGCGATATTCTGGCGCGCGAGGGGGAGGACCGACCTCAGGGCGAGCCGCTGGTGGCGGCGCTTGGCGATTGGGCCCATGGTGCGACCGATCTTGTTGCTCTGGTTGATGGCTGGGAATGCCTGGTGGACGAAGGTCCGCTCACGACCGACGGCATCCGCGCTTTCTGCGAGGGCAGAGGGGCTGCCTTTGCCGCTCTGGCCAATGTCGTGGAATGCCCTGAAGCCAGCGAAGCCGCACGGTCAGCAGGCCAAGCTTGGGCGCTTGCCGACCTTGCGTCCCGGCTCGATAATCCACACGAGCGCGAAGCCGCCATGGCTATCGTGCGCGAGGGCGAATGGCGCAGAATTGCCTTGCCGCGTGCCTTGCGCCCACTGGCCGTGTTGCACGGCCTTGCAGCAAGTGATGGCCGGGCGGGTCGCGGGCTTAGCCAGCCACGGGCTTCCATGCTGTTTTTTGCCATGCGCATCGGATTGTTCGGGCGGTAAGTCGATGTAAGTTCCCGGGCAGGGAGGAGTGCACTGCATGAATCGCATCGTTCTTGGAGCTGTCGCGGCGCTGCTGTTCGTCGCCGCGGGCCTGTTCTGGTGGCAGGGGCGGGCGGAGATCGACCCCGGCGCGCCGCCACCCGCGCCAGAGGACTTTGCCGATGTCAAGGGTGCGCCCGAACCCCTGCCAAGTGCGGATATCGCGGGCAGGGTAGGGCCGGCGCCCCCCGAAGCGACCGAGATCACGCGTGAGCAACGCCGCTTCTGGCGCTATGATCGCGACCGGGACGGGCGCGTCACCCGCAACGAGATGCTCTCGACCCGAACCCCGGCCTTCCGGAAGCTGGACAGGGACGGCAACGACCTGCTCACCTTCGAGGAATGGGCGGGCGCGACTGTCGCCAAGTTCGACAGCGCGGATCGCGACCGCGACCGCGAGCTGACCCCGGCGGAGTTCGCAACCACCAAGCCCAAGAAACCGGTCAGTCCCAAATGCCGATGCTGATCAGCAGGCGATAGTGCTGCGCCACGGGCCAAGATCCGCCTTGGCCCTTTCGGTATAGGCTTCCTTGCGGGCCTTCTTCCTCACTTCGGGCAAAGGCGGGAACAGCCCGAAATTGACGTTCATCGGCTGATAGCTGTCGGCATCGGCATCGCCGGTGACGTGAGCCAGCAGGGCGCCCAGAGCCGTCGTACGCGGCGGGGCCTGCCAATCCCGACCGCTCAGTTCGGTCGCGGCCATCAATCCGCAGAGCAAGCCAATGGCAGCGCTTTCGACATAACCCTCGCAGCCGGTGATCTGGCCCGCAAAGCGGATGTGCGGAGTGCTCCTAAGTCTCAACTCGCGATCCAGCAGGACCGGAGAATTGAGGAAGGTGTTGCGGTGCAGGCCGCCCAATCGCGCGAACTCGGCCTTTTCCAATCCCGGAATAGTCCGGAAAAGCCGCACCTGCTCCGCGTGTTTCAGTTTGGTCTGGAAACCGACCATGTTCCACAGCGTGCCGAGCTTGTTGTCCTGACGGAGCTGCACGACGGCGTAAGGCCAGCGGCCGTTTGGGTGTTCGGGCGTCGCCCAATGGGGATTGTCCAGCCCGACCGGCTTCATCGGCCCAAAGCGGAGCGTGTCGACACCGCGCTCGGCCATGACCTCGATCGGCATGCAACCGTTGAAGTAGGGGGTATTGGCTTCCCATTCCTTGAATGCGGTCTTCTCGCCATCGAGAAGCCCCTGGTGAAACGCGAGGTACTGGTCGCGGGTCATCGGGCAGTTGATGTAGTCCTTCGTGTCGCCCTTGTCCCAGCGCGACGCCATCCAGCAGATGTCCA
>JAURNJ010000095.1 GCA_030830245.1 Novosphingobium sp.
CGGCTCAAGCGCTCGAGGCGCTGCTCGCCAAGCCGCCGCCGGGCGTGTCCGACCTCCAGCGCGACGCCAATGCCGGCGTCAGGCACCGCGGCGTCAGGGATGCACGGAAGGCGGCAACAGGGAGCAATAAGCAGATGGAAACACAGGACGATTCCGGCAAGGATCAGCGCCACGAGCTGAACGATGTCGTCAACGAGCTCTACCAGTTCCACATCATCACCGCGACCGGCGGCAATGTCTCGGTGCGCTGTGAGGACAATCCGGACGAGTGCTGGATCACGCCGAGCGGCATGTTCAAGGGCAACCTCAGGCCCGAACTGATGGTGCGCATCTCGATGGAGGGCGAACAGCGCGATCCTGATGCCCCGAAGCCATCCTCGGAATGGCCATTCCACACCCAGACGCTGGTCAAGAAGCCCAAGGCAATGGCGGTGGTCCATGCCCATGCGCCCTATGCGACGATCCTCGCCAACACCGGCCTGCCGTTCCTCCCGGTTTCGTCCGAAGCCGCCTTCTTCGGCGAAATCCAGCGCATCCCCTTCACCATGCCCGGCACCGGCGAACTAGCCGAGCTGGTTTCGGAAGCATTGAAGGACGAATCGGTGGTGCTGATGGAGAACCACGGCATCGTCGTCACGGGCTCCTCGCTGCGCCGCGCCTGCGACACCGTCCAGATCATCGAACGCACCGCCGAGGTGATCGTCGGCTGCTACCAGGCGACCGGCAAGCCGCCCAAGGTGCTGCCGGAGGAGGCGGTCAAGCTGCTGCGGAGCTACGCCGACTTCATGGCGTGATGACCTAAAATTGAATCGTCGCCCCCGCACTTGATGCGGGGCTTGGATTTTTTTGTCCCGTCTCAAGGATGAGCCTAACCCCGTGTCAAGCACAGGGTGACCGTTTCAGTTTTGGTGAAATTTTCATCAGAGCCAGGACAAGTGCCTCACAACCCCCAGCAATCCCGTGCCAGCCGCTCGGTATGAAACCGGTCGTCGCCCAGCAGATCCCCCGCGCATTGGCCGCGCTTGACGAACAGCCCGATGTCATAGGCGTCGGTCACGCCGATGCCGCCGTGCATCTGCACCGCTTCGGCCAACAGTTCCCGCGCGAGCCGGCTCATCACCGATTTCGCGAGGCTGGCAAGCCATGTGGCGTCCTCCGCCTGATCGTCGATCGCGCGCAGCGCGGCAATGACTGCGGCGCGCGCGACGTCGAGCCTTGCATAGAGCCGCGCCGCCCGGTGCTGCAGCGCCTGGAACGAGCCGATCGGCCTGCCGAACTGCTCGCGCTGCTTGAGATAGGCGACCGTGCGCGCAAAGGCCTCGTCGCAGATGCCGAGCAGCTCCGCGGCAAGGAGCGCGCGGCCAAGGTCGAGCGTGGCGGCGAGCGCCGCTGAGGCGTCGCCCTCGCCCAGCCGCTCCGACGGCGCATCGGCAAGGCGAATTCGGGCGTAATTGCGGCTGTCGACGGACGCGAAGCGTTCGACGTCCAGGCCGTCCGCACCCCGCTGTACGAGGAACACGCCGGCCTCACCGCCCGCGCGGGCGGACACCAGATAGCCATCGGCGTCGAAGCCGTCGATCACGGCGGTCTTGGCGCCTGACAATCTCCATCCCGCACCCTCCTGCCGGGCGCTGCATTCGAGCAGATCGGGCCGGTGACGCGGCGCTTCGTCAATCGCGAGGGCCAGCACACTCTCGCCCGCGAGCAGCGCCGGGATCAGCCGCTCCTTCTGCGCTGCACTGGCCACGGCCGCGATCAGGCTGCCCGCGATCGCCGAGGCGAGCAGCGGCACTGCAGCCAGCACATGGCCGGCCTGTTCGGCAATCACGCCCGCCGCTGTCGCGCCGAGACCGAGCCCGCCGTCGCTTTCGGCGACATTGGGCGCGACCAGCCCGCTCTCCGCCAGCCTCGCGTAGAGCTCCCGGTCCCATGCCAGCTCTTCCCCGCTGTCGCGCAGCGCACGGAAAGTCGAGACCGGCGCATGGCGTTCGAACAGGGTGCGCGCCGTGTCGGCGATCATCGTCTCGTCCTGGTTCAGGATCAGCGCCATGTCAGATCTCTGGCAGTTCAAGCGCGCGCTTGGAGATGATGTTGAGCTGGATTTCGTTCGAACCCCCGGCGATGCAGTTGGTCGGCGCATCCAGCCACTTGTAGGCGGGCGTGCCGCCTTCATCGAGGTGGTCGAAACCGCCCAGCGCCATCATCGCGCGGGTCTTGCGCAGCTCCAGCTCGGTCGCCAGCACCTTCAGCACCGACGGCGCGAACGGCACCGGCAGCTTCGCGTTGACCTGGTCCATCAGCCGCCGGTTGGCGAGCTTCATCACCCAGCCATCGGCCAGCACCTCGGCGACTTCCTGACGCAGCAGCGGTTCGCGCGCGAGCCCGTCGCGCCCGAGCAGCCGCAGGGCCGCCTGGTCGAGCGTCTCGTCGAGGCGGCCCATCGTTGAGTTGCCCATGGTCGAGCGTTCGAAGGTCAGCAGATATTTCGCCACGTCCCAGCCGCGATTGAGATCGCCGACAAGGTTCTCCTTGGGGACGCGGACATCGGTGAAGAAGGTCTCGGAAAAATTGGTGTTTCCGCTCAATTGCTTGAGGGGACGGGCCTCGACGCCCGGGCTCGCCATGTCGATCAGCAGGAAGCTGATGCCCTGGTGCTTCGACGCTTCGGGATCGGTGCGCACCAGCGTGAAGATCCAGTCGCACTTGTGGCCATAGGTCGTCCAGATCTTCTGGCCGTTGACCA
>JAURNJ010000096.1 GCA_030830245.1 Novosphingobium sp.
GTCCACATGATCGAGACGATCAACAAGCTGGTGCGCACCAGCCGCCAGTTCCTCCACGAGCAAGGCCGCGAGCCGACGCCCGAGGAAATGGCCGAGCGCCTCTCCATGCCGCTCGAAAAGGTGCGCAAGGTGATGAAGATCGCCAAGGAACCGATCTCCCTCGAAACGCCGATCGGCGACGAGGAAGATTCGCACCTGGGCGATTTCATCGAGGACAAGAACGCGATCATCCCGGTCGATGCTGCGATTCAGGCGAACCTCAAGGAAACAGTGACCCGCGTGCTGGCGTCATTGACCCCGCGCGAGGAACGCGTGCTGCGCATGCGTTTCGGCATCGGCATGAACACCGACCACACGCTTGAGGAAGTGGGCCAGCAGTTCTCGGTCACTCGCGAACGCATCCGCCAGATCGAGGCAAAGGCGCTGCGCAAGCTCAAGCACCCTAGCCGTAGCCGCAAGATGCGCAGCTTTCTGGATCAATAGGCTAATCCGTGGAGCCCGACTGGAAGGACCGGATCGCCGAGCCAAGTCCGCTGCCGCTCGTGCGCCCGTCCTTTCTGCTGGACAGGCTGCTGATGCTGAGCGGCGGCCTTCCGCGCGGGCGCGGCGCAATCCCCCGGGCAATCGGCAAGCGCTTTTTCCGCAATCGCCTTTATCCCTCGCAGCTCGGCGACCGGCTTACCCTGGCCTGGACGGCCGGTTCCTTCGACATGATGGTGAAGCTGCGCCGCACCGGAAAATAGGACGAACAGGTGCTGGCGGCGCTGCTGGCGCGCGCCAAGTCCAGCAAGGTGTTCTGGGATGTCGGCGCCAATGCAGGATACATGTCGCTGCGCTTTGCCGAGGCCAACCCCGATGCACAGGTCTGGGCTTTCGAGCCAATTCCTGAACTCGCCGGGGCGATTTGCCGATCCGCACAGGCCAGCAGCCTGGACAATGTGAGCGTCCTGAACTGCGGGCTTTCGGACAAGCGTTCGAATGCCACGTTTCACGTAGGCAAGAATTCCGTCCATTCCTCTATGTTCTACAAGGATGGCTTGGTCGATCATTCCATCGAAGTGACCCTGTTCGACGCCGACTTCCTGGTCGCCAACGGACTGGCTGCCCCCGATATCGTCAAGATCGACATCGAAGGCGCCGAGACGCTGTTTTTCCAGGGTGCAGCCGGCATGCTTCGCGAGCATCATCCGACCCTGATCTTTGAGTACTACCGCAAGCCCGATGGCACCACTCCAGCCGACGTGCTGCGCTACCTGCAAGAGCTGGGCTACAAGGCTTTCGAACGGCTCGAACCCGACGGCTCGGTCAAGGCGCTGACAATCGGCCCTGACACCAGCCTGAACGGTGGCGATTTTCTGGCCTGCGTGCGTTAGGCAATCTGGCGCACTGTAATTTGGCTGCGGCTCAATCGTTGACCCAATCCAGATCATCGAGAGCGCCGAATTGTGCACGCTCGTATTCCTTCACCGCCTCGGCGCCCTGCTCGGCGTGAAGCTTGAACTTTGCCAGCGCGCTGCGGCCCGAGAAATCCAGCATCATCGCTTCCATGGCGAACTCCTGCTCATGCAGCCTGCCATCGAAATGGACCGTATTGGTCAAACTGAGGCGGCAGCGGCCCTCGCCCAGATCCTCCAGACTATAGTGCTCGTTGGAGCGGACAACGCGTCCGAACAACGGTTCGCTTGCGCAGTCGAAACCATATTCCCGGTTTGGCAGTTCGCGCGTCACCTTCAGCCTGAATATGGCATCGGGAAGTATACCCATCTCCAGCTCAAAGGAGCGGGGCTTGCCTGAAGCCGGTCGGACCGTATCACCGAGCTGGCGCTTGGCGTTGCGCGGATCGGCAAAATCGAGCAGCGGATAGACCTCGTTTGCCGAACGTTCGATTTCGGTCTCCGCATGGAATGCGTGCGGACCTGCTGGAACGGACTTCTTGTTGCTGAACGGCAGCATGAGCGCTTCTCCCTCGCTTGCGGGGAACATATGAGCTGCCGGTAAATTTATGGTGCAGCACTCACGCCTGTGACTCCGGTAGAAAACCGGCATTGATGACTCGCAAGCGCGGCAACATGCGCCTATGTGGCGCGCATGCGCATAGCCATCGCTTCCGATCATGCCGCCATCGGCCTCAAGGCCGAATTGCGCGAGTACCTTATCGGCCTGGGCCACGAGGTTGCCGATCTCGGGCCGGACAGCTCCGATTCGGTCGATTACCCCGATTTCGGCTACAAGCTCGCAGGCGTGGTCGCCGATGGCACGGTTGAACGCGGCGTCGCGCTATGCGGCTCGGGTATCGGCATTTCGATAGCAGTCAACCGCAACCCGGCCTGCCGCTGCGCCCTCGTTTCCGAGCCGCTTTCGGCTGCGCTCGCGCGCGAGCACAACGACGCCAACGTGATCGCCATGGGCGCACGCCTCACCGGGCTCGACATGGCCAAGGCCTGCCTCGATGCTTTCCTTGCCACTCCCTTCGGCGGCGATCGCCACGTCCGCCGCGTCGGAAAATTGTCCAACCCTCCAGTTAGCGAGAACGCATGAGCACCGCAGCCTCTCTCGAAACCGTAACGTCCAAGGGCTTCTTTACCGCCAGCCTCGCCGAGGCGGATCCCGAGATCGCGGGCTGGATCAGCAAGGAGCTTGGCCGCCAGCGCGACAAGATCGAACTGATCGCCAGCGAGAACATCACCAGCCGCGCAGTGCTGGAAGCCACCGGCTCTGTGCTCACGAACAAATATGCCGAAGGCTATCCCGGCCGCCGCTATTATGGCGGCTGCGAATATGTCGACGAGATCGAAACCATCGCAATTGAGCGCGCCAAGGCATTGTTCGGGTGCGAATTTGCGAACGTCCAGCCTAATTCGGGCAGCCAGATGAACCAGGCGGTGTTCCTCGGCCTGCTCCAGCCGGGCGACACCTTCATGGGCCTCGATCTGGCCGCTGGCGGCCACCTAACCCACGGTTCTCCCGTGAACATGAGCGGCAAGTGGTTCAACCCGGTTGCTTACGGGGTACGCGAGGACGATCACCGCATCGACATGGACGAGGTTGCGCGCATCGCTCGCGAGAACAAGCCCAAGCTCATCATCGCGGGCGGCACCGCCTACTCGCGGGAGTGGGACTGGGCAGGCTTCCGCCAGATCGCCGATGAAGTGGGCGCCTATCTGCTGGTCGACATGTCGCACATTTCCGGTCTGGTCGCAGGCGGCGCACATCCCTCGCCGATTCCGCACGCGCATGTCGTGACCACCACCACGCACAAGTCGCTGCGCGGGCCGCGTTCGGGTGTGATCCTGTCGAACGACGAAGCCATCGCAAAGAAGATGAATGCGGCGATCTTCCCTGGCCTTCAGGGCGGCCCGCTGATGCATGTCGTCGCGGCCAAGGCGGTGTGCTTTGCCCAGGCGATGCAGCCCGAATTCAGGGCCTATGCCCGCGCCGTGGTGGAAAATGCCAAGGTGCTGGCCGAATCAATCAAGGCCAATGGCCTGGACGTGGTTTCGGGCGGCACCGACAATCACCTGATGCTGGTCGACCTCAGGCCCAAGCAGGCCAAGGGCAAGCACGCCGAAAAGGCGCTCGATCGTGCCGCGATCACCTGCAACAAGAACAACATCCCCTTCGACACCGAAAAGCCGGCGCTGACTTCGGGCCTGCGCCTTGGCTCACCCGCAGGGACGACCCGCGGCTTTGGCCCGGACGAGTTCCGCCAGATCGGCGTGTGGATCGCCGAAGTCGTCGAAGGGCTGCGCAAGAACGGCGAGGCCGGCGATGGCCAGGTCGAGGCGCGGGTCGCTGGCGAAGTTGCGCAGCTGTGCGCGAAGTTCCCGATCTACGAGGGGATGTAGATTGCCCTCAGGCCGGAGGCCATCCTGAATGAGATGCCCTTTTTGCGCGCATGAGGACAGCCAGGTAAAGGACAGCCGTCCCACCGAAGACAACACCTCGATCCGTCGTCGCCGCCAGTGCGTCAGCTGCGGCGCGCGGTTCACCACCTTCGAGCGCGTGCAGTTGCGCGAAATCGTCGTGGTGAAGACGTCGGGCCTGCGCGAGCCGTTCGACCGTGACAAGGTGGAGCGATCGGTGACTCTCGCCTGCCGCAAGCGCGACATCGCCCCCGAACGCATCGACCGGCTGGTCTCCGGCATCCAGCGCCAGGTCGAGACGCTGGGCGAAAGCGAAGTGCCGTCCATGGCCATCGGCGAAATGGTGATGGAGGGCCTTCGCCAGATCGATTCGGTCGCCTATATCCGCTTCGCCTCGGTCTATCGTGATTTCAGCGAAGCGCGCGACTTCGAGGAGATCGCGAGCGAAATCCTGGGCGAGGACAAGGCGGGCTGACCATTGACCGGCAAGGCCCCCATCATCGTTCTTGTCCGCCCGCAGCTTGGCGAAAATATCGGCAAGGCAGCGCGCGCCATGCTCAATTTTGGCTTGACCGAGATGCGACTGGTTTCGCCGCGCGACGGCTGGCCCAATCCCTCGGCCGGACCTGCTGCCGCCGGGGCAGACGAAGTGCTCGAAACGGCGCAAGTGTTCGAAACGCTGGCTGACGCGGTTGCCGACTGCGCCCATGTCTATGCGACCACGGTGCGCAAGCGCGGCATGACCAAGCCGGTCGTCACGCCCGAACAGGCTGCGCGCGAAATGCACACCTTGCCAGGCCGCTCCACGCTGGTGTTCGGGCCGGAACGTTCGGGCCTTGAAACCGAGGACGTGGCCCTCGCCCGCACCATTTTGACCGTGCCTGTGAACCCGGACTTCGGCTCGCTCAACCTCGCCCAGGCGGTCATCCTGTGCGCCTACGAATGGTCGAAGGCTGCGGGTCTGGCATTACCCGAAGGCGATGAGACTCTGCCCCCTGCCCCGCAGGCCGAACTCGAAGGGCTTATCGGCCATTGCGAGGCCCTGCTCGCACCCAAGAACTACTTCTGGCCCGAAAGCCGGGCAGAAGCGAACCGGCGCACCTTGCGCAATGTCCTTACCCGACCCGGCTGGAACCACCTTGAAATCCGAACCTTGCGCGGCGTGCTCAGCTTCCTTGAAAAGGAACCGCGCAAACGCGACTGACCGCACCGGGATTTTCGCTGGCACCGGACGGGTTCATTCAGACCCCGACTTCTGCTAAATAGTAGCCATTATGAACCGCTCAACGACCGTTTGCACCCTCGCCTCGCTTGCCATGTTCGGAGCCCTCGCTGGTCCGGCGCAAGCCGAACCGGTTGCCCCGGCACCTAGCGAAGCTATCACAGAACCCAAGGCGCAAACGGAAGAACCGACCGAGAAGAAGATCTGCCGAAGCATCACCATCACCGGCTCTCGCATTCCGCAAAGGAAGGTGTGCAAGACCAAGGCGGACTGGGATGCCACGACCGAGCAGACCCAGGACGAAATGCGCGACAGGCAGCGTTCGACGCGCAACTGGCGGCCGGACGCCGGTTAGAGTTTAGAACGGCTTTCGTCCCAGCGCTCCAATTCATAAGCGATAGAGCCCTCGACCAGATGGTCCCAAAGCTGGCCGACAAGATCGCCGGGCAGGTCCAATGCTTCAGCCCGGGCCCTCGCGTTGGCGATGACCTGAGCCTTGCGCGCCTCGTCGCGAACCTGATTGCGCTGCGGTTTCAAGCGCGCCGCTGCACGCATGTAGGCAAACCGCTGTGCCAGCAGATCGACGAGCATGGCGTCGAGCGCATCGACGCCCGCGCGCACTTCCTCCATGGAGGTGCATTCGGCGGGATCGGGCAGGTTTTCGGCCATCGCCCGAGCGCCTAGAGCGCTGCACGAGGCTTGCCAAGCCTTGACATCGGCGCACGACGCCGTATTGGCCCGCCTTCACTTCGGCGCTTGTCCCTTTTGGGCAGGCCGATTGGCCCCGCACTCCGGTGAAGCGGTGGCCGCGCCTTTTACCAGCTAGAAGGCGGTGCGCGTCCGGGCTTGAGCTGCGGCCAATGGGGCTGCGGCAGCAGATTGGAGATGACTTATGTCGAAGCGCAACAGCGCCAAGTACAAGCTTGACCGCCGCATGGGCGAAAACATCTGGGGCCGCCCGAAGAGCCCAATCAACACCCGCCCCAACCCTCCAGGTCAGCACGGCGCGCGCCGCAAGAGCAAGGTGTCTGATTACGGCATCCAGCTTCGCGCCAAGCAGAAGCTCAAGGGCTATTACGGCGACGTGACCGAAAAGCAGTTCAAGCAGACTTACCAGGAAGCCGCCAAGATGAAGGGCGACACCGGTCAGAACCTGATCGGACTGCTCGAGCGTCGGCTCGACATGGTGGTCTATCGCGCCAAGTTCGCGCCGACAATCTTCTCTGCACGCCAGATCGTCAGCCACGGTCACATCTATGTGAACGGCGTGAAGTGCAACATCGCAAGCCGCCGCATCAAGGTGGGTGACACGATCTCGCTGGGCAACAAGGCCAAGGAAATGGCGCTGGTCGCCGAGGCTCAGGCTTTGGCCGAGCGTGAAGTGCCGGACTATGTCGCCGTGGACGGCACCGACAAGGTGCAGTTCGTGCGCGTGCCTACCCTCGACGAAGTGCCTTATCCGGTGCGCATGGAACCCAATCTGGTGGTCGAGTTCTACTCGCGCTGATCCGGTTTCAATCGCCTGAAATTACGAAAGGGGCGGTCCTCACGGGCCGCCCTTTTTCGTTCAGGGCTCGATCCGTTGTCCGTCCCAGGCAAAGTGACCGCCGCTTTCTTCAGGAGATAGTCCGGCCAGCACGTTCAGCAGTTTTCCCGCCGAAAACCGGGCGTCGAACAGCTTTTCAGGCGCGACGTTACGCTGGAATGGCGCGCTGAGCGGGGTATCGACCGTGCCTGGATGCAGGGAAACACAAACGGCTTCCCGGTTCTTGCGCGCCATCTCGATCGCCAGCGACTTGACCAGCATGTTGAGGGCTGCCTTTGAAGCGCGGTACCCATACCAGCCGCCAAGCCGGTTATCGCCGATGCTTCCGACTCGGGCAGACAGCGCCGCGAATGCACAGCGACCGTCGCGCGGTAGCAGCGGCAGGAAATGCTTGGCGACCAAAGCCGGACCAGCCGCGTTGATCGCGAAATTGCGCGCCAACCAGTCCATGGAAAGATCGCGCATGGATTTCTCCGGACCCAGATCACCTTCGTGCAACATGCCGGTGGCGATGAATATCAGGTCCACTGGCCCATATGCGCCAATCCGCTCGGCTGCTTCGGCAATGGAGGATTCGCACGTGATGTCGATCCTCGACGCAGGATCGCTATGCGAGCGGGCCAGCTCGTAAACCTGCGTGCCTGCTTCGCGCAGATGTTCACTGATTGCGGCGCCTATGCCTCCCGATGCGCCGACCACGACCGCATGCTTCCAGTTCATCGAGCGAACCGGGCTCAATTCTGCAACGGCGCTATGCGCAGGTCTGGCCGCTTGCCATCGCGCAGACGCGTCAAGCCGCCGCCGATGGTGATATTGCCCATGACCGAGAGGCCGAGCATTCTGCGGGCCTCATCGTCCAGACCCTCCTGCATTTCGGGCTGCATGACCATCGCCCAGTTTACCTGCGGGCGAACGAAATCGCGCGTGTAATAGGCAAAGGCCATGGCGCGGCGCTCGTTTTCGGTCACATTCGCGCCAGACGTATGCCAGACGCGCCCTTCCATCGCGACAATCGACCCGGCAGGAGCGCTGAATGGCACCGACATCGCGAGCAGATCTTCGGGCACGTCTTCGAAACGGGTCCAGTGCTGGCTGCCGGGGATGTAGCGGGTAGCGCCATTGGCTTCGTGGACATCGTCGAAGCACCAGATCACATTCATCGCCCACGGCTCGTTCCACGGCGGCGGCACCACCAGCGCCTGGTCCGAATGGACGTTCATCGATCCCGAACCGGGCATGGCGATATTCGCCGTGAAATTGGACACAAGCCAGTTCGGCCCGATCGTCGCCTCGACCAGAGCGCGGGCAACCGGGTGGCGCAGAAGCTCGACGAACACCGGGTCCCAGGCGGCGAGATGATAGAGCCGAATGTTCGCGTCGTTGGGATCAAGAGTCTCGCTGAAGGTGTCGATAACCTCGGCGCGCATCGCCTCAATGATCCGCTCGATGGCGGTTTGCGCCCGTTCGAGCAGCTTGCTCGAAATGACATCGGGCACCACGACGAACCCGTCTCGGGCGATATCCCGCGCAAACGCTTCGAGATCGACTGTGGTATCCATGGCATCCAATCCTGCAGGCAGGTACAGTGCTATCACTGCCTCTGGATGCGGACAATGCCCGCAACCACAGGACGAAATTGCGGTTAGAAGCCTAGGCCTGGCTATGCTATATTCCCGCAAAGGGAGGAATTGCATTGCGCCCGTCAAGGAGGATGCGATGACATTTTCGTACCGGATTTCGGCTGCTCTGTTCGGTTTCTTCGCGCTCACGAGTTTGAGCGGTCCCTCGCAAGGCACATACTCGCCCCAACTGCTTGCCTTGCTGGATCCCGCAGCACAGGCCGCGCGCATCTGCGGCGGCAAGCAACCGGGGCAATCGATGCGCGACAGGTTGGCCTTGGCTGCGCAGACGGTGGATTCCCCCGCGCTCGGCCAAGCCCGACTCTATCAGGGCCTTGGCAAGGTGCATTTCCCGATTTCCACCGCTAACCCGATGGCACAGCGCTTTTTCGATCAGGGCCTGAGCTTCGCCTACGGCTTCAACCATGCTGCGGCGATTGCCTCGTTCAGGCAGGCACAGCGCCTCGATCCCGGCTGCGCCATGTGCCTGTGGGGCGAGGCGCTTGCGCACGGGCCGAACATCAACGCGTCGATGGACCCGGCAGTCAATGCCGAGGCGGTAAGTCTGATCCAGCGAGCCATTGCCCTGTCCGCTGGCACTAGCCCGGCGGAAAAGATGCTGATCGCCGCAATGGCGTCGCGCTATTCGGCAGACCCGGCGGCAGACCGTATGGCTCTTGATGCGGCCTACGCCGATGCCATGCTGGCCGCAGCCCGCGCCAATCCCGCCAACGACGATATCGCCATGCTGGCAGCGGAAGCGGCGATGGACACCAAGCCCTGGGACTACTGGCAGCCTGACCGGCAGACGGCACAGCCGCGGATTGGCGAGGCACTTTCGCTGGTGGAGACGGTGCTGGCGCGCAATCCCGAGCATCTCCAGGCCGCGCACCTCTATGTCCACCTGATGGAAAACGGCCCCGATCCGAAACGGGCGGAAGCAGCGGCTGACCGGCTCGCAAAACCGCTCGCACCCGATTCAGGCCATCTCGTGCACATGCCTGCCCATATCTATTACCGTCTTGGACGTTGGCAGGATTCGCTGCGGGTCAATCTCGCGGCGGTGCGGGCCGACGAAAGCTGGATTGCGGAGACCGGAGACAAGGGATTGGTGCGATATGGCTACTACCCGCACAACATCCATTTCCTCGTCACCTCTGCGCAGATGGCGGGCGATATGGCGAGCGCAATTCGAGAGGCGCGCAAGCTTGAAACCACGCTCGACCCGGAAACCAGCTCGGAGATCGCATGGATACAGGCCATCCACGCTGCGCCCTTTTTTGCCGCCGCGCAGTTCGCCAAGCCGTAACAGGTGCTCGCCATGA
>JAURNJ010000009.1 GCA_030830245.1 Novosphingobium sp.
CACCAGGTGCCCCAGGTCGGACGGCCCCAGATCGAGCCGGTTGCAAGGCACACTGCGGTGAACACAGCGCCGGGAACTGCCGCCGCTCGCGCCGCGATCCCTGCCAGTGGATGGCGCCAGACGAGTTCGACTAGACTGGCGACGGCTATCGTCATCCAGCCTGCCATGCCGAGCCACGCGGCAGGCACATGGATGAACAGGATGCGCACTGTCTCGCCCATAAGGCGGTCGGGCGATACCGAGGTGAGGCCCCAGGCCAGCGCGCCCCCGGCAAGCACAAGTCCTGCCAGAAGAAACGCGGGCGTCAGCCATCGCGCGATCTTCAGGAAACGGGCTGGATTGGCATAGGCGTGCATCGCCCTGCGCCATAACCGTGTGCTCCCGGCAAGCAAAGGCTCGAATTGTCGCTAATCCCGCCCGATCAGCTTTTGCGCCATGGCATCGGCAATTCGCGAAGGAGCGGTTCCCTCGCTGCGCGAGCGTTCCCAGATAGCCGTCAGTCTTTCGGGAATACCAGCGATGCTCGCCTCGATCCGGGAAACATCGCGTGCCGTGCCATCGCGCTGGGCGAGGTATTCATAGGTCACGGCGATGATCCCGCCCGCGTTGATGACATAGTCTGGTGCATAGAGAATGCCGCGCTGCATCAGCGCGTCGCCGTGTTCGGGCCGGGCAAGCTGGTTGTTGGCGCCGCCTGCGACAACGGGTGCGCGCAGAGCGGCGATGCTTTCGTCGTCAAAGATTGCGCCAAGGGCGCAAGGGCTGAACACGTCGCATTCGACCTGCATGATCGCCTCGGCGGGCACAGCCGTTGCGCCCAGTTCCTCGGCAAGTCGCGCCGCGCGCGCCTTGTCAATGTCGGCAAGGGTCAGCCGTGCACCTGCTGCAGCAAGATGGCGCGCCAGTCCGCCACCCACGCTGCCCGTGCCCTGTATCGCCACATGGACGCCCGAAAGGCTGGTTTTGCCTAGCCCGACCCGCACTGCCTCCCGGACCCCGAGAAAGACACCGTGCGAGGTATATGGTCCCGGATCGCCGCCTTGCTCGCCGGCTTTCTCCGCAGGCAGGCCGGTCACGAAACTGGTTTGCGCGGCGATTGACGCCATGTCCGGCTCGGTCATGCCGACGTCTTCGGCGGCGATGTAGGCCCCGCCCAAGGCCTCGATCGCCCGGCCATAGGCGGTCATCATCGCCGGGGTCTTGTCGCGGGCCGGGTTGGCAAGGATCACGCCCTTGCCGCCGCCCATGGGCAGGCCGGCCATGGCGTTCTTGTAGCTCATCCCGCGCGACAGGCGCAGCGCATCGCGCATGGCCATTTCCGGATCGGGATAGTGCCAGAAGCGGGTGCCACCAGCGCCGGGGCCGAGATGGCTTGAATGAATGGCGATGATCGCGGTCAGACCGCTGGCACGGTCGTGGACCAGTTCCACCCGTTCATGCTCGTCAAAGTCCGCGCTTTCCCAAAACGCCGTCACGCGCGTATTCCTTCAATCAGGGTGCTGCGCAATTTCTGTGGTCGCGCACCGCTTATTGCGAAAAACCGGTTCCCACCTTTTCGCGCGATGCTCCTGGGGAAAATGGGGCGACCGATGGGGTTCGAACCCACGACCTCCGGTACCACAAACCGGCGCTCTAACCAACTGAGCTACGATCGCCACACTGGCCCGCGTTGTGCGCAAGCAGCGCTGTTAGGCAAGGGCCATAACGCCTGCAAGCGGTAAGTGACGCGGCTGCGCGCTCTTGCACAGGCAGGGCCGGTTGCAAAGCGAAATCGTCGTGCGACCGCGCACCTCCGAAACTTTATTACGCGGCCCGTTTGCCGCAAATCAGCCGCGCAACGAATCGTCTGGTTGGCTCTAGGGTTTCGGTGCAGCGATCACCGCGCAGGCGACCCGAGGTCCGGCCGCGCCGGCGGGTTGGCTGGCGTAGTCGTCCGCCCCGCCATGGATCACCAACGCCGAGCCGTCGGCGTCCAGCAGCGCGCCTTCGGCCGAATCGCTCATTGTGACCGCGCGGTTGAGCACCTGCGCCTGCACCTTCCCATCGGTGGAGACGAACAGGTTGGGCATGTCGCCAGCATGTGGTCCCTTGGCGTCGCGAAACCCGTGGGCTGTGCCGCCCGGCGCGAAATGTCCGCCAGCCGAGGCAAAGCTGATGGTTGGATCGCAGTATCCTCTCTCGTGGATATGGAAGGCGCGCTCGCCTTCGCCCAGACCGCTTGCATTGATCGAAATCAGCACTCCGGCAGGTGTCTGCTCCAGACTGGCCATGCCCAGCGTCTGCCCTTGCGTGCCGATCAGGGCGACATTGACACGTCCGCCGCTCGGCGCAGGCTCGTCCGCCCAAGCTCCGGTGTGGGTGACTGCGAGAAGGGCTGGCGAAGCAAACGAGACGAGGGTGCGTTTTTTCAAGACTGGTTCTCCTGCCGATATGCCCGGCTTACGGTAAGACATCGCAAATGTGCTTCATCCATAGCCGAGTGAGACAAGGTTGCCGCTCGTCCATGTCATGGTGAAGGGCCCGCTAACCCCACCTGATAAGCAATCGGCGATACCGGCATTTTACCCAAGGCGGTGCAAAGCAGTTGCAAACATAACTACAACACAGGGACTTGCCAATGACCGTCAGGCTGGCGCGGCTCGAGAACATTCCCGAGATCGACGAGACGAAGGTGGGCGCGAACCGCAGGCGCGAGCCGCGCTATGCGACGTGGTTCGATGCGCAGATCGAAAAAAAAACGCGCGAGGTGATAGTGCAAGGATCCAGCTCGCCGAAGTTTCGCTTCACGGTTGCCGGATCAGTGCCGATCAGCCGTGGCTTCGGGTGGGCGGGTTTATCTCCATCTCGATCGACCAGGGCGCCAAATTGCAGGCAATCGTCCGCTGGGTGCGCGATGGTGCGGCGGGCATGGAATTCCTGCACGCCATACCGCCGGAATGCAGCGAGTGGCACGACCTGATGGACGCCCCGTTCTGAAGATCAAATGGCTTCAGGCTTGCGCCGCGCGAGGCGCAGGAACAGCTTCAACGACCACTTCGTCATCGCTTGTCGGCTCGTCGCCCTGAAGAGCTTCGGCCGTTTCAGTGAGCAGACCCAATTCTGCCAGCCAGGCGCGGGTTTCGCTCGACGAGCGCGGCTTTCCATAAAGATAGCCCTGTCCGCGCAGCCCTTCGAATTCGCGCAGCTTTTCAAGCACAGGCTCGTTCTCGATGCCTTCGGCCGTAATCGGCAGTCCAAGTCCCTTACCCAGCATGGCAATCGACTCGACGATAGGGGATCAGTTTCGACAAGGGTGCGGGCGTGTGCTTCGGCGCATCGGCGTTCGGCGACTTCCGTTTGCAGTTCGCTGTAGCGCCGCCAGCCGAAAATGATCAGCGCCACGTTGAGCAACAGGGCGTTGACGAGTGCGATATCGGGGCCGATCCCGTAACCGGCAAAGGCGGCAATGACTGCGGGAACGACGGCACTGCCTGTGCCGACGAACATGATGATCGCGGCTGCGGCAATGCCGAGCGCAACAATGTCGCGATCTGCGGCCTGTAAGCGGCCCGGCTTGCGGGTGCCGCGCGAATGCTCGGTTGGTTTCGGTGCAGTCATGGCGATCGAAAGCCCCACTCAAAAGAATAGGTCGCTTTTCGCGCATTAGCCTAAACTTTAGGTTAAATTTGCCGCTCCGGGTTCACCGGCGTTTAACCGCATCAGGTCTTGAGGCCGATTTCGCGAAGCCGCTCTTGCAGGAAATCGTCGGCGCTCAGCGGCTCGGGATAGCGATCGGGATTTTCCGCAGAAATGCATCCGGGCAAGGTCCGGATCATGAAATCGCTGCGCAGGTGAACGAAGAACGGCATTGAATAGCGGCTGTGGCGAGCCCGATCTCCAACCGGGTTGCGCACCCGGTGCGTGGTCGAGGGCAGCACGTGATTGGTCAGACGCTGCAACATGTCGCCGATATTGACGACAAGGGCGCCCGGCGGCGGGCTTACCTCGAGCCATTGTCCATCCTTGCCGAGCAGTTCCAGGCCAGCTTCCTCGGCGCCTAGCAGCAGGGTGATGAGGTTGATGTCCTCGTGCGCGCCGGCGCGAATCGCGCCGCCGGTATCGCCGCCGAGAGGCGGATAGTGAAGCAGACGCAGGACCGAATTGCCATCGCCTGCAGCCTCGTCGAACCAGTCTTCGGCAAGGCCTAGTCCCGTGGCGACGTGTCGCAGCAGGGTTGCTCCCACCCGGTCGAACTCGGCGAACAGGAGCGAGAATGTCTCGCGGAATCCTGCCGAGGACTGCGGCCAGAGATTGTCCGGCATCGAGTCCGACAGTTCATGGCCGGGCGGCAAGTCGCGCCCCACATGCCAGAACTCCTTGAGATCGTGGACCAGCGCATCCTTGGCGATCTCGGTGCCGAAGGGGGTATAGCCGCGCGCCCCGAAGAGGTCGGGCCGATGATAGCTGCGCTTTTCCGCCTCCGGCAGCGCGAAGAACTCTTTCGAAAGTTCCCAGCCGCGTTCGATCAGTTCGCGGTCGATCCCGTGATCGCGCACCATGGCAAAGCCATAGTGGCGGAAACTCTCGCCAAGCGCGGCGGACAGGCCTGCCGGCTCAACATTCATGCTCAAGACGGGGATAGCGGCCTGGG
This sequence comes from Novosphingobium sp., assembly GCA_030830245.1. Lineage (GTDB taxonomy): Bacteria > Pseudomonadota > Alphaproteobacteria > Sphingomonadales > Sphingomonadaceae > Novosphingobium. The sequence continues at coordinate 4,631 of JAURNJ010000009.1, forward strand.
ACAAGGTGGCGACAACTCCTCAACGAAGCTAAGCACATGGCTCAACGCGCAAACAGGCACAAGGCGTCAAATGAGCAAGCGATATTGGCTGATGAAATCCGAACCCGACGCCTATAGCTGGGACGATCTTGTCGCGGAAGGCGAGGGTACCTGGGATGGGGTGCGCAACTATCGTGCTCGCAACAACCTGGCGGC
>JAURNJ010000010.1 GCA_030830245.1 Novosphingobium sp.
GGCGACCCCGGTGATCAAGGCGATCAATGCGGTAAAGGGCCGCAACTCGATCATCGTTTGCCCGCACCCGCGCGCCAAGATGATCAACAAGGAGATTTGCGAGCGGATGCGCGCGGCGCTGGTCAAGCTGGGCGCGCCCGCCGATCTCGTCATCGCCATCGAGCAACCTTCGGTCGAAAAGACCAACGAGGTAATGAAGCAGTGCGATCGCGTGCTGGCCACCGGCGGCGGGCCGATGGTCAAGGCGGCCTATTCCTCGGGCACTCCGGCCCTTGGCGTCGGCGTCGGCAATGCAGTGATCACCGTGGACGAAACGGCCGATCTCGACGATGCGGCGGACAAGATCCGCACCTCCAAGACGCTCGACCTTGCCGCCTCGTGTTCGTCGGACAACTCGGTTGTGCTGCTCGATGCGATCTATGACCGGATGCTCGAAAAGCTGGTCCACCAGGGCGGCTACGTCGTCAATGCTGAGGAAAAGGCAAAGCTTCAGGCGGTGATCTGGGAAGACGATCACATCAACGCCAAGGTCGTGGCGCAGGACGCGGAGAAGATCGCGGGCATGGCGGGCTTTTCGATCCCCGAAGGCAAGCTGTTCTTCATCGTGCCCGAAGATGGCCATGGCCCCGATCATCCGTTCTCGGGCGAGAAGATGACAGTGACCATGGCTCTCTATCGCGCGCGCGACATCGACCATGCGATCGAACTGACCAACGCGATCCAGGCCTACCAAGGGCAGGGGCATTCCTGCGGCATCTATTCGACCAGCGACGCAAACATCATGAAGCTGGCCATGGCGACCAAGACCAGCCGGGTGATGGTCAACCAGCCGCAGGCGGCCTCCAATTCGGGCAACCTGTGGAACGGCATGCGCCAGACTTTCTCGCTGGGTTGCGGTTCTTGGGGCGGCAACGCCACCAACAACAACATCAACTGGCAGGACCTGGTCAATGTCACCTGGGTTTCGAAGCCGCTGGCCGTGACCAAGACGATCCCCAGCGACGAGGAACTGTTCGGCAGGGACGTGATCGAGGCGCTGGGATGACAGACGAACTGATCGTCCGGCGCGAAGGTGTCGCCGGGTTCCTGACGCTCAACCGGCCCAAGGCGATCCATGCGCTGACCGCGCCGATGGATCACGCCATGACCGAGGCGCTGCTCGCATGGCGTGACGATCCGGGCGTGCAGGTCGTGATGATCGATCACAGCGAGGGGCGCGGCTTCTGCGCTGGCGGCGACGTTACCGCGCTGCGCCAATCGGCGCTGACCGACAACGGCGTTTCGGGCCGCCGGTTCTTCTACGAGGAATACCAGCTCAACCACCTGCTGTTCACCTATGCCAAGCCGGTGGTCGCGTTCATGGACGGCATCACCATGGGCGGCGGCGTCGGCATCTCCCAGCCCGCGAAGTTCCGCGTGGCGACCGAGAACACGCGCTATGCCATGCCGGAAACCGGGATTGGCCTGTTTCCCGATGTCGGCGGCGGCTGGTTCCTCGCTCGGATCGGCAGGCGCATCGGCCAGTTCCTCGCGCTGACCGGTGCGCGGCTCGACGGGGCGGAATGCATGTGGGCGGGGCTTTGCACGCATTACCTGCCAAGCGAGGCGCTGCCCGAAGCAAAGCAGAGGATCGCGGCGGGAGAAGCCATCGCCGCCGTGCTGGAAAAGCTGTCGGCCCCGGTCCCTGAGCCGCGCATTGCCGGTAACGCAGAGCTGATCGCAAAGCACTTCGCTTCGGACCGGTTCGAGGACATTCTCGCCTCGCTTGAGGCCGATGGCGGTGAGTGGGCGGCGAAGGAACTGGCCACGCTTCGCGCCAAGAGCCCGCAGGCTTGCAAGGTCTCGCTGCGGCAGTTGGCCGAGTCTGCGAAGCTCGACGATTTCGCCGCGAACATGGCGATGGAATACCGCATCGGCAGCCGAGTACTGGTCTTGCCGGACTTTGCCGAAGGCGTGCGCGCTGTGCTGGTCGACAAGACGCAGGATCCCAAATGGATGCCCGCAACACCCGAGGAAGTGTCTGACGAATTGATCGATTCGATTTTCGCGCCCTTGCCGCCACAGGAAGAATGGAAACCACTATGAGCTACGAAACCATCCTGGTCGAAACCCGCGGCGCGGTGACGCTGATCACGCTCAACCGCCCGCAGGCGCTCAATGCCCTGAATACGCAAGTGCTTGCCGAGCTGACGCAGGCTTTTGCTGCGTTCGAGGCCGACGCGGGCCAGCGTTGCGCGGTACTCACCGGATCGGGCGAAAAGGCCTTCGCGGCCGGTGCCGATATCAAGGAAATGGCAGACAAGCCCGCTGCCGACTTCTTCCTGGAGGACTTCTTCTCCGGCTGGCAGGCGGACATCGTGCGCAAGACCCGCAAGCCGTGGATTGCGGCGGTCAACGGCTTTGCGCTCGGCGGCGGCTGCGAGCTGGCGATGATGGCCGACATCATCCTCGCTTCCGAGAACGCGCAGTTCGGCCAGCCCGAGATCAAGCTGGGCGTCGGGCCGGGCATGGGCGGCTCGCAGCGGCTGACCCGCGCAGTCGGCAAGAGCAAGGCCATGGAAATGTGCCTCACGGGTCGCAACATGAAGGCTGACGAGGCCGAACGCGCCGGTCTGGTCAGCCGCGTGGTGTCGCTGGAATCGCTGCTCGACGAGGCGCTCAAGATGGCGGAGACAATTGCCGGCATGCCGCCGCTCGCCGCGATGATGAACAAGGAAATGGTCAACGTGGCTTTCGAGACGACGTTGGAGCAGGGCCTCGTCGCCGAGCGCCGGATGTTCCAGGTGCTCACCGCAACCGAGGACAAGGCCGAAGGCATGGCTGCCTTCGTCGAGAAACGTCCGGGGGTCTGGAAGGGGCGCTAACCCGCTTTCGCGGATCGTCTGCGGGCTAGCTCGAAGGCGGGCAGCTTCATGCCCTTTGTGCGGCTGGTCAGGTGCCATTGGCGGCACAGGTCGCAGTGATAGGAGCGCAGCGTCACCGCCGCACTGCTGGCGACGACCAGGGCTTCGTCCTCGCTGGCGTAGCGTTTCTTGGCACTGCAGATGCCGGGGCGGGTTTTCACGCCAGCAGGCCTGGCCCCAGCAGCATCAGCAGGCGCACATCGATGGCAAGGCCCTCTTCACGCCATTTAGCGACAGCCGTGCCAATGGCAGCAAGCGGCACCCGGTGGACAGTGATGTCCTCGCTCTCGGTGCCGCCACCTTCGCCGACCTTCATAAGATCGTGGGCGCGCACGAGCGTGA
>JAURNJ010000097.1 GCA_030830245.1 Novosphingobium sp.
ATGGTCCCTTTCTCGAAGCGGCCCACCGTCCCGATCTCGACGTCGCGTTCCAGCGCGCGCCGCTCGTCATGGGTTGTGACCTTGTCCACCGGATGGCCCAGCGCCTCGCCCAGCATGTGAACCATCGGCCCCCAGACCATCTGCAGCGCCTCTTCCCCCAGCATCGGCGGCACCGTGTCCATCGGCAGGCCGAAACCGACCGTGTTGCGCACGATATCGGGCTGGTCGTAATGGCGATAGTTCATCACCTCCTGCGTGCGCAGCTCGGTGATGTCCGAGCTGACCGCCGAGACCAGCAGGGGCATGATGTCCATGTTCCAGCCCGGATCGATGCCCGATACCATTAGCGAGGCGCCGCTCTCGCGGGTCGCTCGCTTTACCAGGTCAAGCAGCGGGGCAGGGGCAGTCGCCTCGTGCTGCAGCGGATAGAGCCCGCTGGTCACCACGCTGGCTCCTGCCTTCAGGCAGGCGAGGATATCGCCAAGCGCTTCCTCGAACCGGTTCTCGATGATTGCGGCATAGACCACGGCATCGATCGTGCCGGTTGCGAGCAGGGCAGCGGCATCGCGCGTCGCAACAACGCCAGTCTTCTGGGTGAGCCCGGCCAATTTGCCCGCGTCGCGCCCTTCCTTGGATGCTGACGAAACCACCACCCCGGCGAGTTCCAGCCCGGCGTGGCTGACCACCGCCCGGATGGCCGGCGCGCCGACATTACCAGTTCCCCATACGACGACGCGCCTTGTCATGCTGCCTATCTCCCCTCCGCCCTGTTTGGGCTGAGGGATGTTCTAGCGATGGCAGCGCGCTTGCAAATGCTTTCTTCTCGCCGCCAACGCGGCAAAGCGCTGCTCGGCAGTGAATCGCGGCGTGTCCTTTGGCAGATGCGCGGCGAGATCGTCGAAGTGCACCCTTTCAAGGGTGGGCACCTTGTCGGCGTCGAATGGCCTGTCGCCGATGCCGTCGAAGCGGAAGGCGACATAGCCGCGCTTCAGCCCGCCGGTGTCGAGCCAGTTGGCCACGCCTGGATCGCGGGCGGACAGCACGCACCAGAACGATCCATCCGCGCTTTCCTCGCACTGCTCGCCGGTGAGGCTCGATTGCATGTTGGTATATTCGAGCGACGAGTTCCACAGGTCGCGCAGGTGCACCGCCTGATAGGTGCCGCCCATCGGCCACCAGCGCAGCACCAGCGCCTCGTCTTCGGCCACGTCGTAGATCGAGAAAGTCATGTAGCGGTTCTTCGCGCCGCCCTGCGCAAAGGTGCTGGCAGGCGGCGGGATCGCGTTGACCGGGGTGGCGTGATCGGAATCCGTCACTGTCTGGTGCAGGTTGGCCCAGGCGGCGACGTCCTGCTTCAGGTTCTCGCCAGCCTCGCGCAGGCCGCGGGCAAGGTCTGCCGCGGCCGGGCCGGTGCGCCGCGCGCCTTCGAAACCGATGCGATCGATATGGACTTCGCCGGGCGGTTCGATCGACCAGTCGGAATAGACTTGGCGGATCAGCACGCGCGCGCTGTCTGGCGGGTTGTCCATCCAGTTTGCACCGCTGCGATTGGGCGAGACGATGATCTCGTAGGTGCCGTCCGGCTCGACATGCATTTCCTCGAAGGAGAGAAATCCGGTCGAACGCGGCAGCGAGGTCGATTCCCCGGCATAGATCTGCACGTCGAGCCGCGCCTCGTTGGTCAGGCGACCCCAGATGCGATAGGATTCGCCGCCCCGGATGCGGCATTGCAGGTACCGCTGGTCCGGATTGTCGGCACCGCATAGGTGCATGGTATCGTGGACGTGCCAGACCGGGAAATCCGGATCGACGCGGGTGTGCATCTCCAGCGCCTTGACCAGCACGCCGACCATCATCTGGTAGCCGGAGGCGCGGTTTTCCTCCGCCCGGTAATTGGCGTGCCCCTGCACGAATTCGGATGCCTGTTGCAGCGAGGCGCACAGGTCTGACCAAGCTGCTTCCAGGTCACGCGAGGAATTGTCCGGCATCTTGGTCCTCTCCCTTGCAGCGGCGATGCGAACCGGCGGAAAAACCGCTGCTCCCGCCATTGCGCCAATCAGGGCAAGCCGTTCGCGCGCGTTGATCCGCATCCTACCGCTTGCGGGTCAGCTCTGGAAAGCGGTCATGGTAGAAGGCAAAGCGCTGTTTCAATTCCGCCTTGTCCACCCCGAACCGTGCCGCATCGTAATCGCGCCCGCCGTGACGGCCCGCTGAGTTTTCAGCCCACCATTTTTCCATCCGCGCCGCTGCCTCGTCGGTCAGCTCGTCGCCCAGCCAGGCGTAGAGCGCGCGAATGCGGCCCATGATGTCCTCGGCCATTTCGTAGAAGCCGATGTCGAAGAACTTTTCCGGATGCTGGTCGCGGAAGGCCATCAGCCGTTCGAGGCAGATCACCCGCACGGCGGCGAGGTGGCGACCGATATAGGGCTCGTCCGGCTCGTCGGTCAGCTGAGTCAGCAGCGAGGAAAACAGCGCGGCCTCCGACGGGATCATGTCGTCGACATTGCGGTGGGTCTGGATGAATTTCGCGTCAGGGTAGGTCTTGCCCAGTTCGAACACGCCATGCATGTGCGGCGGGCTGCGGATGAACCAGTCCTTCGGCCCGCACTTCCATTGCAGCATCTGCAGCACGCGCTTGTGAAAGTCATAGGCTGGCGTCATGTCGCAGGAGAACAGCCACTCGCTGTAGCTGGGGTTGCGGCCCCAGGCCTCGAACAGCTGCGAGCGAAAATCATAGGCGAGCACAAAGACACATTCGGTCGGCCCGCGCGGGTCGGTCGGCACCTTGTCGCCCGATTCGGGAAACTCCTCGCGCTCGGCCTTGTGGCGGGCGGCCTGAAGCTCGATGCGCGGATCGGTGTGCTGGGTTGCTGCTTCGGGCGGCGGGCTGGGAAAGTGCGCTTCCCACGAACGCAGCACGCGCCGGTTGGGGTCCTGCGCCATGACGAAGCCCAGCGCGTTCGAGCCGGAGCGGCCCAGCCCGATGCCGATCACCGGGCGCACGATCTGCTCGTCGGCGATGGCCGGATTGTCCTTCCAGCTTTGTTCGAACTTGAGCCTTTCGGACAAGAGATCGACGATGCGCCCTGCCATCAGCTCCTCGCCGCGGGCATTGAGCGCCGATTCCTCGTTCAGGGACTTGACCAGCACGCCCAGCCCTTCCTGCCAAGTGTCCGGGCCAAAATCGGTGAGGCCGGTGCGCTTGTGTGCTTCCTCTACCAGCGCATCGACGTTGAGCGTGCCCATTCCTGTCTCTCCCTTCGGCAAGGCGATATGTCGTCGTGATTCGATTGTCTTGGCAATAGAGTTAACGTAATTCGCGCTTCTGGCAAATTGGGGAGTTGAGATGCGCAATCTGGAGGGCCGGGTCGCCATCGTCACCGGCGGCGGGCACGGCGTCGGCAGGGGGATCGCGCTTGCGCTCGCCGAACGCGGCGCGAAGGTCGTCGTGTGCGGACGGACCGCCGAGACGCTTGCCGGAGTGCGCAAGGAGATCGAGGAGCGAGGCGGGCAAGCGCTGGATGTCGTGTGCGACATCACCATTCCGGCGGATCGCGAGCGTCTGATCGCGGCGACGCTCGATCGGTTCGGCGCGATCAATGTGCTGATAAACAACGCGGCGCTGGTGCCGCACGGCTCGCTGCTCGACATATCCGACGAGACAATCGCCGGCGCCTGGGAGACGGGGCCGCTTGCCAGCCTGCATCTGATGCGGCTGTGCCATCCGCACCTCAGGGGCGACGGAGCGGTGGTCAATGTCTCGTCGGGTGCGTCGATCGCGGGCAACGTTCCGATCCGTGGCATTTACGCGGCGGTGAAGTCGGCGCTTAACGCGATCTCGCGCGCGGCGGCAAACGAGTGGGGACCGGACGGCATCCGGGTGAACACGATCATGCCGGTGGCGCTGACCGAGCCCTTCGAACGCTTCATGGCGAACGAGCCGGAGCAGGCGCAGGCCGTGATCGCCAACATCCCGCTGCGCCGGATCGGCGACTGCGAGCAGGACATCGGCGCGGCCGTGGCCTTTCTGGTCGGGCCGGATGCACGCTACCTCACCGGCGCGACGATTCCGCTCGATGGCGGTTCGGCCTACCTGCGATGAGGCCTAGCGCGCGGCAACCAGCGCCGCGTAATCGACCATGACGTGGCCGGGGCAGCCCGCAGCGTCCATCAGGTGAATGTCGAAGCGCCTGTCCGCAAACCGCCAGACCCCGTCGGCCTTGGTCACGACATCGTTGTAGAGGCCAAGCACATGCGCGCCTTCGCCAGTGCCGCCGGGCCGCTGGAATACCTCGTGCAGAATGCTGCGCGCGGTCGCGCGATCCCCACCGAGGCTGTCGATGACGAAAGCGTGCGGCATGAGCAAGTGGATGGCATTGGGCGAAACCGCGCCGCTGATTCCGGCGGCAATGTTGTCCCGCCCCTCGAAGGCAAGGCCAGCGCCCGGAACCGCCCATTTCGCATCGGTGGCAAAGCAATCGGCGACCGCTGACCAGTCGCGGCTGGTCACCGCCATGGTGTAGCGGTCGGCAAGCTCGCGGATGGCGAGGCGGTCGGCCAGTTCCTGCAAGTTCATGTTTCGAATCTCCCGATTAACGCAGCCGGTTGGCGTAGCTCTTTGCCCGCGCCTTCTGCTGGGCCGCACGTTCCTTCGCGCTGACCTTTCGCATCGTTGCCGGAATGTGGCTGGCAAGATCGGCCAGCTTCACGACTTCGACATGGCGCACCGCGCCTTCGCCCGAGGTCACGCTGGCTGGCAGGCCCTGCCAGCGCACTTGATAGGTTCCCGCCAGCAGCCCCATGGTGTCGAGCCAGTTGTGCACGCCGGGATCGACCGGCGAAGCGACCAGCGTGATCGTCCCGTCCGGATTGGCATCGGCCTGGCTCGTATTGAAGCTGCCGGTGCGCGACACATATTCGACCGCCTTGGTCCACGGGTCGGAAATCTGGAAATCAAAGAACTTCGCGCCCAGCGGATCGAGCGTGACCACCCAGGCTTCGCCTTCCTTCAGGGCAAAACGCCCCTGCTGGGTCATGCCCCAGCCCTGCACGCGCTTCCACGGTGTGGGCACCTCGTTGAGCGGCTTGGCGTAAACGTAGCTTTCGAACCAGTTCAGCCAGAACGGGACGTTGCCGGCCAGTGCGTCGACCGCGATCCTGGTCATTTCATCGATCGAGCGCTCCGGCCCGGGCGCAGCGTCGAGCCGCTCGATGGTGAGTTCGACCGGCAGTTCGCGAGCCCAGTCGTCAAGCGAATCGCGGATCATCAGGTGCATCGCGGGCAGGTCTTCCGGAACCTGCAAATGGTTGGTTCGGCCATTGGCGGGATCGGCATCGATGGTCAGGGCGAAATTGCCCTTGGCATCGCGCACGATCGCCTCGCTGGCGATCCCGGCAATCTCGTCCATATGGCCTTCAGCGTTCATCGAGCCGGGAACGCCGGGAAGCCCGCGATAGACGACGAAGCTCTGCTGCGCCGGACCTTCGCCATGCACGGTGCCGCGCACCACATAGCGACCGGCGCCATCGAAAGTGGCGCTGCGATAGATGTTGTCGGGCGCATCGAGGCCGTAGCCTGACGAGGGCACGTTGTGGCCCATCCAGCTGTGGCCGGAATTGGTCCCCCAGAAGATGTAGGGACAAGTCGCGTCGGAATTTGCGGCATAATAGGCCGCACTGATCGCGAGGGCTTCGCTCGCCCGGTCGATCGTTGCCTTGGCGTCGGGGGTCGAGGCCAGCGGGCTGGCGGCGAACTGCGCCTTCGCCTTCTTCAATTGCTCCTGCAGTTCGGGGCGCTGATAGATGCGCAGGGCAATAGCCTCGCGCTGTTTCTGTTCGGGTTTGGCCAGGATTGCAGGTTGCCTGCCACGTGCCCAGGCCTGCACGCCGAACCCGGCGGCAATCATGCCAAGCGCGGCGAGCAGTGCTCCGCCACCTGCGATCAGGCGTCCCTTCGACATCGTGCAGTCCTCTCGATTCCGTACTGTTGACGCAGAGGCTAGCGAGGCCAGGGTGAGGCGTCCAGCCACATGAAACTCGCTATGGTGCGGCCTCGCGCATTGCGTTACGCAGCCTGAAAAGCGAACGGGAGAGAACAGCGAATGGCGAGCCAGGCCCTGCAAGTCGAACATCCGGCGCTCTCGCCAGAGCGCTGGCCCACATCGGGCGCCCTGATAGACGCGGCGCGCGAGCGCACGGGCCTGTCCGATTTCGGCGGCATGCATTTTGTCGAAGGGCTCGATCAATTGCTCGCCAGCCTTTCCACCGAAGGCAATTCAGTCGCAGGCGCAGGCCGGACATGGGTGCTTGGCACGATGCTGCGCCGCCTCGAAAACCGCCTCAAGGTCGAGGCTTGGCATACGGCAAACCCCGATGCGGCAAAGGCGCAGATTCGCGGGCCGATCATGGTCTGCGGCTTGCCGCGCACCGGGACGACGGCGACCGGCAACGTGCTCTCGCTCGATCCGCAACTACGTCCCCTGCGCGCATGGGAGCAGGCAAGCCCGGTGCCGCCGCCAGTCCTCGCCACGGAGGACGACGATCCGCGCCGCCAGGCCGCGATCGCACGCAATGCCGCGATGGTCGAAAACGATCCGCAGGCAATGAAACTGCACCTGTTCGATACCGACGCCACCGAGGAGGATCACGACGTGCTCGGCATGGCGATGGCCGCGCAGTACAATATCCTGCCCGTACCAGCCTATCGCAGCTGGTGGCGCAAGGCCGACATGCGACCGGCCTACGCCTTTCACCGCCGCACCTTGCAGCTGCTTCAGAGCGAGCGCCCGCCCAACCTGTGGATCCTGAAAAACCCGCACTACAAGTTCCACTTCGAGGACATCGTTTCGGTCTATCCCGACGCGAAGTTTGTCTTCACTCACCGCGACCCAGTGAAGGCGCTATCGAGCTATTTCAGCTTTGTCGTGCTCCATTACCCGCCCGGCGTGGTCGACGCGGTCGGACACGAAAAGATCGCTCGCGACATCTACGACCACCTGCTCGACGGGATGAAGAATGCCGTCGCGGCGCGCGAGCGGCTGGGCGAAAGTTATTTCGTCGATGTTTCGCAAAAGGAACTGGGCGCGGATGCGCTGGGCACCTTGCGCCGGATCCACGCGGAGCTTGGCCTGCCGTTCAGCGCCGAGTTCGAGGCGCGGGCGCGCGACTGGCACGAGGCAAACCATTCCGGCGCCCATGGCGAGCACAAGCACGCGCCGCAGGACGTGGGATTTTCCCCTGAGCGGATCGCCGCCGATTTCGCCTTCTACACCGAAAGGTTCGGCCACAAATGCTGAGCGAGGGCTCCGTCCATCCGCGTATTTCGATCACCACGATCTCCAGCTGGAACTGGACGGTCGAGCAGGACATCGCCTGGTTCAAGGCGAATGACGTTGCGGCGATGGGCGTGCCGACCACCAAATTTTCCGCCGACAGCGAGGCGCAGGTCGCCGCGCTTGCCGCTTCCGGGCTGACCTTCACGGCGCTTTCGGCGGGAACCGGTGGCGGCATGATAGAGAGCGAGGAAGCGGCGCTGGCCGAACTGGCCGGGACCATCGACATCGCGCAGAGGCTAGGCGCGGCTTCGCTTTATTTCCTCACCGGGCCGACCCCGCCGCGCATGGCGACCGACGACGCGATTGCCGCTCTGGTCGCCTGCCTGGCCAAGGTCAACGCCTATGCCCAGGAGCGGGGGGTGCGCCTTGCCATCGAGCACAATTCGGTGTCCTCGCGCCAGATCGGGTTCGTCCATACCGTCGCGGGCGTTGCCGAAATCGCCCGCGCGGCGGACGTCGATATCTGCCTTGAGCTGCAGAACTGCTGGTACGAGCCGGGCCTGCCCAAGCTGTTTCGCGACAACGTCGATCGCTTGTGCATTGTCCAGGTGAGCGACTTTCTGCTTGGAGAACCGCTGCGCAACAACCGCCGCGTTCCAGGCGATGGTTCCATGCCGCTCGAATGGCTGATCGGGCATGTGCTCGATGCCGGATACAAGGGCTACTTCGAGATTGAGGTGCTTGGTCCGGCAATCGAGGAGGAAGGCTATGACAGCGCGATGCGCCGCTCGATCGACTGGCTTTCGGAACGTCTGGAGAAGTGGGGAGCGTGATGAAGCCGAAGGACATTCTGGCAATCCAGCAATTGCATGCGCGTTATGGCCAGTTCGTCGATGACCGGCGGTTTGCCGACATCGCCGCGCTGTTCTGCGAGGATGGCGTTTGGGAGGCCGGGCCGATGCGCTTTGTCGGCCGGGCAGAGATCGAGGCTGGATTCGAGCAGATCGAGCGGCCCGAGCCGGGCATGGTCAAGCACCTGACTTTCAACCCGGTGATCGAAGGCGATGGCGACGAGGCGCGCGTCTGGGCCGATGCCATCGCGCTAACGGTCGGGGAGCCGGGCGAGCCCTGCCCGGTGGTCGCGGCGGGGCGTTATCACGACGTGGTGCGGCGAAAGGGCAAGCATTGGCGCTTCGCGCGCCGCGTCTTCGTCTATTCCCGAACGCCTCTGCCCGAAGGATTGGGCCAGGCATCATCCCCGGCCTGATGGAGAATCGAACATGACATTCAGGATTGCCCAATGGGCGACAGGCCCAGTCGGCGCGGCAGCAGCGCGCAAGGTGATCGAGCATCCCGAGTTCGAACTTGTCGCCTGCTTTGCCCATGGCGAGGCCAAGGTGGGAAAGGATGTGGGCGACCTGATCGGCGTCGCTCCGACCGGGGTGATTGCCACCAACCGGATCGAGGACATCATCGCCGCCCGGCCCGGCTGCGTGCTCTACATGCCGCTCGTCTGGGATGTGGAGGCCATGGCGAGCCTGCTTGAAGCAGGCATCAACGTGATTTCGACGGCCAATTTCATCACCGGCCGTTCCTATGGCCAGGCGGCAGTCGATCGCCTTGAGGCAGCGGCACGCGCTGGCAATGTTTCTCTGCACGGCAGCGGGATCAATCCCGGCCTGTTCAACGCGGTCGGCCTCGTCATGTCGGCGCAGTGCGCGGACTTCCAGCATATCGAAGTGCTCGAATCGGTCGATGCCACGCAATATGCCTCGGCGGAAACGTGGCGCGCGCTCGGCTATGGCGGTCCGGCCGATGCGCCCGGCCTTGCGGCTGCTTTCCGCGAACGTTCGCTGGTGTTCGAGGATGCTGCCGAGATGATGGCGCGGGGTCTGGGTCTCGCGTTCGACGAGATCGCGTTCTCTGTCGAATTCGGCACGGCCACCCGCGATCTCGCACTCGGCTACATGGACATTGCCATGGGCATGGTCTGCGGTTCGAAGATGACCTATTCGGTGATGGTCGGTGGCAAGGCGGCGATCAGCCTTTCGACCATGTGGCGACTGGGCGATGCGATGGAACCCGATTGGCAGGGCGAGGGCTACGTCGTCGAGATCAAAGGCACGCCAAACATCCGCTGCGTGTTCGACCGCGAGGGCGATACCACCGGCGGCGGGCTGGTTACGGCGATGTCGGCGGTCCATGCCATTCCCGCCGTCTGTGCCGCCCGGCCCGGCATTGTCGAGGCGTGGGAACTGCCACTGGTCGCCGCGAGGCATTGCTACCGGCCCTGATTGCGGGAGACTCGAAGTGAACGAGACCGCCCTTGCCGAACTGCTGGCCAAGCAGGAAATCACCGAGGTCATCTACCTTTACTGCCGCTGCATGGACCGCTGCGACGCGGACATGGCGAAGGACATCTTCCATCCCGACGCGCGCGTCGATTACGGCGAGCAGATGTATCAGGGTACGGGCTATGGCTTCGTCGACATGGCGTTGTCCGGTCATGCCTTGCACCTTTCGCACTCGCACCAGCGCGGCAATGTGCTGATCCGGATCGATGGCAAGCGCGCCTATTCGGAAACCTATGGAGACGTCACCCTGCGCCGGCAGGACGAGAGCGGCCAGTTGATCGACAGCCGCAACCTCGGCCGATACCTCGACGTCTGGGAAAAGCGTGAGGATGGCAAGTGGCGGATCGCCGAGAGGGCCTTCGTGCTGGACTTCGACGAGACCGGGCCTGCCAGCGGAAGAGTATTCGAGACGACCGGCAGGCGCGACAAGTCCGATCCGAGCTATCGCCTGTTTGCGCAGGGCAAGCTGCTGCCTCTCGAATAGGGCGTTAAGGGAGACGGACCATGCGTGCAGCTGTTCTGCGAGGTGGCATAATCGAGGTTCGCGAGACTGCCGACCCGGTGCCCGGTCCGGGCCAGATCCTGGTGAAGACCTGCGCTTGCGGCATCTGTGCGTCGGACCTTCATTTCATGGACCATCCCGAGGCCGATGCCGACGACGACACCGGACTGTCGAACTACGATGCCGACCGCGACATCGTCATGGGTCACGAATATGTCGCCGAGGTGGTCGACTATGGCCCCAATACTGAACGCAAATGGGCCAAGGGCACCAGGGTCAGCTCGATCCCGGTGCTGATCACGCCGCAGGGGCCGCGCGTCATCGGCCAGAGCCCGGACGTGCCGGGCGGTTTCGGCGAATATTTCCTGATGAGCGAAGCGGTAACGCAAGTCGTCGACAGCCCCTTGCCGGACGAACTCGTCGCCATTGCCGATGCCATTTCGGTTGGCTGGCATTATGCCAATACCGCCAACGTCCAGCCCAACGAGATCCCGCTGGTCATCGGTTGCGGCGCGATCGGCCTTTCGGTGATTGCCTCGCTCAAGCGGCTCGGCGTCGGCCCGATCATCGCTGCCGATTTCGTCGAATCGCGCCGGCTGACCGCGCTGGCCATGGGTGCGGACCAGGTGGTCGATCCGGCACAGGTTTCGCCTTACAAGGTGTGGCGCGATCTCGCCTACGGCGAGGATGCGGTCGCCTCGCTGTTCGGCCCCGCCAACAACAAACGCTGCGTCGTGTTCGAATGTGTGGGCATTCCCGGCGTGCTCGATGGTATCATCCGTCAATGCGAGCGGGCAACGCGTATATTCTCGGCGGGCGGACCGCCCGAGGGCGAGCATCTTCATACCATGACCGCCAAGCGCAAGGGCCTCAACATGCATTTCGGCGGCGGCCCTTCGATGCCGCACTGGAACGAGGCGCTTGAAGAGGTCATGTCCGGCCGGATCGACGTTTCACCGATGGGCGGGCGGGTGATCGGCCTCGACGAGATGCCGCAGGCCATTGACGATGCTCGCGACGCCAACGGTCCGGCCCGCATAATCGTTCAGCCGTGGAGGTAAGCGCGTTGGACGAATTGCAGGAACTGAAGGCCGAACTGGCCGCGCTGCGCGAAAGGGTGCGCCAGCTCGAGGATCACCGCGACCTGACCCAGCTTGTCGCGCAATACGGCCCATCGGTGGATAGCGGCACTGCCGACGAGACGACCAGCATCTGGACCGAGGACGGCGAATTCGCGGTGGTCGGCGGCGAGCATACCTTCACCATGAGCGGCTCGGAAGACATCGCCGCCATGGTCAATGGCGCGGGGCACCAGAGCCTCATCATGAACGGCTGCGCTCATGTGCTGACCGTGCCGCATGTGGTGATCGATGGCGACACCGCGAGCGGGCGAAGCTATGCGCTCAACATCCGCTGGGACCCGGAGGCCGACCGATTCTGGGTGGCGCGGGTTTCGGCCAACAAATGGCACTGGCAACGCACCGGCAAGGGCTGGAAGGTCGTCCAGCGGATCAATTCGAACCTCGACGGGGCCGAGGCATCGCGCGCGCTGCTCGCGCCGCAATAACGGAAAGGACAAGGACGCAATGAAAGTCGGTTGGATCGGGCTGGGCGAAATCGGCAAGCACATGGCGCTGCGCACGCTCGCGGTGGGGCACGAGATGGTCGCCTGCGATCGCGGCGCGGGCAAGGGCGAAGTCGCCGCTGCCGGCGCGCGCCTGACCGGCAGCTACGGCGAACTCGCGGCAAGCGCCGAAGTGCTGTGCTTGTGCCTGTTCAGCGATGCGCAGGTGCGCGAAACCATGTTCGACTATGGCACCCTGGCGGCGATGCAGCCTGGCTCGGTGCTAGCGATCCACACCACTGGTTCGGCCAAGCTGGCGCGCGAACTGGGCGAAATGGCTCCGCAAGGCGTTGCGGTAATCGACGCGTGCTTCAGCGGCGGGCCGGACGAAACAGCGCGCGGCGACCTGACCCTCATGGTCGGCGGCGAAGCTCCTGCGCTCGAACGCGCGCGCCCGGTTCTTTCCTCCTATGCCTCTCGCATCAACCACATGGGACCGCTCGGGGCTGGGCAGACCCTGAAGCTGCTCAACAACCTCCTGTTCGCGACCAATCTCATGCAGGCATACGATGTGATTGCCATGGCAGAGGCCCAGGGGATCGATCCGGCCTATGCCGCGCAGGTGATCTGCCAGTCGAGCGGCGGCTCCATGTCCATGAGCCTTCTCCAGACCAGCGCCGGGGCGCAGACGATGGAGCGCGCTCGCCATTATATGGTCAAGGATGTAAAGACCGCCGCCGAAGCAGCCCAGGACGCCGGTCTCGACATTTCGACTTTCGAACGGACCATCGCCTATTACCGTTGAGGCCCCCATGCGATGAGCCAGGATCCGACAATAACCTTCCATGGAGCAGCCGGAACCGTGACCGGCTCCTGCATGGAAATCCGGCATGGCGAAACCGCCGTGCTGGTCGATTGCGGCCTGTTCCAGGGCACCCGAACGATCGAGGCGCTGGAAGCCTTCTCGCGTGGCATGGACCGCTTCGATCGCGAGGCATTCCTTTCCGCCTTCTGGGATGACGCCGAGATTGCTGCCGGACCATTCGTGGGCAGCGCGGCGGAATGCTGGGACTGGGCCATGCCGATGCATCGTGAAGGTCAGGAACTGACCCAGCACGGGCTGCTGCAGTCGACCATCGATCTCGACGGCGACACGGCGCACGCAGAGACCTATTACCAGTTCGTCGCGCGCAACCGCGACGGATCGCTGATGCTGGCAGGCGGGCGCTACATCGACCGGCTGGAGCGACGCGGCGGGCAATGGCGCATTGCGCTGCGCACCAACCAGGTCGAATGGTCGTGTCTGCCGCCTGCCTTGCCGCTGCCCTTTGCGGAACTGCCCGATGGCGCGCTCAACGGCCTGTCGGCGCGCGGATCGGACGATCCCAGCTACCAGCGCCCGCTGGTCAACCAGCGCGCGCGCCAGCGACCCGACGCTTAGGTCTTCTTCGAGAAAGCCTGCAATCGCTCCCGAAAATCGGGCGACATGCCTGCATAGTTGCCCGCTTCGTGCGCCAGCGCCTCGGCAATCGGCATGTCTGCGGTATCGAGCAACAGGCGCTTGACCGCGCGATTGGTGTGGGCGCTGTTGGCCATGATCTGCGCGGTCAGGGCGGCGATGGCATCATCCAGGGTGCCTTCCTCGACGACCTGCCAGACCAGGCCCATCGCCAGGGCTTCTTCAGCCTCGACCGTGCGGCTGGTGAACATCATGGTCTTGGCATTCATCGTGCCGATTCGGCGGGGCAAGCGCTGCGAAATGCCCCAGGTGCCGACGAAGCCCCACTTGCCGTGGGTGTCGGCGAATTTCGCGGAGCGATCGGCGATCAGCACGTCGCAACC